>JAIXVS010000030.1 GCA_027482795.1 Rhodobacter sp. | reverse complement strand
TGACATCGGGGTTTTGAACAATTACGCCGCGCGGCTTTTGCCCGCGGGGTTTTATTACAAAACCTTTATCCATCCGCGCGCGGCGTGGAAACATGTGTTTGAACCGATCATCCGCCAATCGGCGGGCCTTGGCCCTGCGCCCACCGCCCGTGATGCGGACGCTTACGAGCAGGCCTATGCGTTTTGCGACGTGCTGGTTGTGGGCGGCGGGATTGCAGGGCTGCAATCGGCCCTAACCGCCGCCACGGCGGGGGCAAAAGTGATTGTTCTGGAACAATCGCCCCATTGGGGCGGCCGCGCGCCCGTGGACGGCGATGTGATTGATGGAAAACCCGCCGAAGACTGGATCAACGCCACTGTCACCGCGCTGCTGGCCATGCCAAATGCCACCCTGCGCCTGCGTACGGGCGCGGTGGGGGTCTATGATCACGGCTATATCTTGGCAGCCGAAAGGCTTAACGATCACGCGCCAAACGCAGACCAGCCGCGCCAGCGCCTGTGGCGCATTCGCGCGGGCCGCACCATTACGGCCACAGGCGCGATTGAACGTGGTTTATCCTTTGCAGGCAATGACATACCGGGTGTCATGCTGGCATCCGCCTTGCGCGATTATGTGGTGAACTACGGCGTGTCGGCAGGGGATCGTACGGTTATTGTCACCAATAACGATGACGCCTATCTGACCGCCATCGCCCTGCATCAGGCGGGCCTGTCGGTGCCTGCCATCATCGATGCGCGGGTTGATGTGACGGGCGATTTACCGCAGCAGGCAGGCGCACTTGGCATTCGCATTCTCACAGGGCGCGGCGTGGCAAAGGTTAAGGGCGCGCGCCGTGTCACGGGGGTTGAGGTGTGCCTTGCCGCAGGCGAAGGCACTGTGCTGGAAACCATCGATTGTGATTGCATTGCCATGTCGGGCGGCCATTCGCCCGTGGTGCATCTATATTCGCATTGCGGCGGCAAACTTTTGTGGGACGAAACCTTGGCTATGTTCCGCCCCGATACGGCCCGCCCACCCACAGGGGCCGATGGCGCAGCGATGGTCATCGCGGCTGGGGCTGCGAATGGGCATCTGAACGCAGCAGAGGCCTTGACGGACGCAGCCGCCGCTGGGGCCAAAGCCGCCAACGATATGGGGCATAAGGGTAAAGCCGCCAAAACCGCCAAAGCAGCGGCGCGCAATGATGGCGCGATCTTGCCGATCTGGATCATGCCACAAGCCGCCAGCGTCACCGCACGGGCCAAAATGTGGCTGGATTATCAGAACGATGTCAAAGTATCCGACGTGCAGCTTGCCGCGCGCGAAGGGTATGAATCGGTTGAGCATACCAAACGCTACACCACCCTTGGCATGGCAACCGATCAGGGAAAACTTAGCAATATCAACGGGCTGGCTGTGCTATCGCAGGCACTGCACAAAGATATCCCCTCTGTCGGCACCACCACTTTCCGCCCACCTTACACCCCTGTCACCCTTGGCACACTGGCCGGCGAGGCGCGGGGCGATATCTTCCAACCCCTGCGCCGCACCCCCATGCACCACCTGCATCAGGCGCAATCGGCCTATTTCGAACCCGTCGGCCTGTGGCGCCGCCCCTATTGCTTCCCGCGTTTGGGCGAAAATCATGCGCAGGCTGTGGTGCGCGAGGTGAAGAACACCCGCACGAACGTCGGCCTGCTGGACGCATCCACCCTTGGCAAAATAGTGGTCAAAGGCCCAGATGCGGGCAAGTTTTTGGACATGCTCTATACGGGTGTCATGTCGACCCTGCCCGTGGGCAAATGCCGCTATGGGCTGATGTGTAACGAACAGGGGTTTTTGTCTGACGACGGCGTTGTTGCACGCCTGTCCGAAGACACCTTCCTGTGCCATACCACATCGGGCGGGGCGGACCGCATCCATGCGTGGATGGAAGATTGGCTGCAATGCGAATGGTGGGATTGGCAGGTTTATACCGCCAACCTAACCGAGCAATACGCCCAAATCGCCGTTGTCGGCCCCAAGGCCCGCGCTGTGCTGCAAGCGCTGGGTGGGATGGACGTATCGAAAGAAGCCTTGCCCTTTATGGCTCATGCCGAAGGCACGCTGGGCGGCTTTCCCGTGCGCATCTACCGCATCAGCTTTTCGGGCGAACTTTCCTATGAAATCAGCGTCCCCGCAGGCCATGGCGCGGCGCTTTGGGCCGCACTGGCGCAGGCGGGCGAAGATCACGGCATGATGCCCTATGGCACCGAGGCGCTGCACGTGCTGCGTGCCGAAAAGGGCTTTATCATGATTGGTGATGAAACCGATGGCACCGTCATTCCGCAGGATTTGAACCTTGGCTGGGCGATTTCCAAGAAGAAACCCGATTATCTTGGCAAGCGCGGGCAAATGCGCACCTATCTTGCCAGCGATACGCGCTGGAAACTCGCGGGGTTCGAAACACTCGATGGCAGCGTTGTGCCTGACGGGGCCTATATCATCGCAGATGGTGTCAACGCCAATGGCCAGCGCAACACCCAAGGGCGCGTGACATCCACCTACTTTAGCCCCACTTTGGGGCGCGGCATTGCGATGGGGCTGATCCGTGGCGGGCTGGATCGTTTGGGCGATATGGTTGAATTTAACACCGTCACGGGCGGCACGGTGAAGGCGCGGGTCATCGATCCCGTGTTCTATGATAAAGAAGGGGCCAAGCAAGATGTCTAATCCCGCAGCCGCATCTGCCCTGAACGGGGCCACTTTCACAGGCTATGCCCGCATCCGCGACGTTGGCCCGATGGGCATGATCACCCTGCGCGCCGCGCCCGATGTGGCGGGGTTGGCGGGCGCTATCAAGGCCGCAACGGGCTGCGCCATCCCGCAGATGCGCGGCATTGAAACGGCGGGCGGCAAACGCTGCGCATGGATGTCGCCCGATGAATACCTGCTGATGATGCCCCACGCCGATGTGCCCGCCGCGCTGGAGGCGATTGCAACGGCGCTGGCAGGCCAGCACCATCTGGCGCTGGATGTATCAGACGCCCGCGCGGTGTTTGCAATTGACGGCATGGCCGCTTCGGTTTTGGCCAAACTGTCCCCAACCGATTTCACCGCCCTTGGCCCAAAAGAGCTGCGCCGCACCCGCCTTGCCCAAGTGCCCGCTGCGTTTTGGGTGGACGGGGGCAATGCCACGGTGATCTGCTTTGCTTCGGTCGCGCAATATGTGTTCGACCTGTTGTGCCACGCCGCCAAAGCGGGAACCGAGATTTAGCTGCCAAACAGAACCAGCTTGGCCTTGACGTCTGCCATAAAACGCCACTTATAAGGGCAAGCCATATAACAGGAGATAGCCGATGTCCTTCACCCTTCCCGATCTGCCCTATTCGCATGATGCGCTGGCCCCTTTGGGCATGTCGCGCGAAACACTGGAATTTCACCACGACATCCACCACAAGGCCTATGTCGACAACGGCAATAAGCTGATTGCTGGCACCGAATGGGAAGGCAAATCGCTGGACGATATCGTGCGCGGCACCTATGCGGCGGGCGCAGTGGCGCAATCGGGCATTTTCAACAATGCCAGCCAGCACTGGAACCACAACCTGTTTTGGGAAGTGATGGGGCCGGGCGAAGGCAAAGCCATGCCGGGCGATCTGGAAAAAGCACTGGTTGAGGCGTTTGGATCGATCCAAAAGTTTAAGGAAGATTTTGCTGCTGCTGGCGCGGGCCAGTTTGGGTCTGGCTGGGCATGGTTGGTCAAAGACGCAGGCGGCGCGCTGAAAATCACCAAAACCGAAAACGGCGTGAACCCCTTGTGCTTTGGCCAAACCGCGCTGCTGGGCTGTGATGTGTGGGAACATTCGTACTACATCGATTTCCGCAACAAACGCCCTGCCTATTTGACCAATTTCTTGGACAAATTGGTCAATTGGGAAGCGGTTGCAGCCAAGATGTAATTGGTTGAAATTGCAGATAAAGGCCCGCTTTTGCGGGCCTTTTTATTGGGCAATCCCCACAAAGCCGCGAAAGGTAAAGGCGTGGAAGAACTGCGCCACACCCGCAAAACCTGCCCTGCGCATCAGGGCCATATCTTCATCAGGGGTTAGAATGGGCAGCGCGCGGCCCAAAGCCTGCGCGCCGTTTGCCAGCCCAGGCCCCGTCACGCCATTATTGGCTGCAAAATCGGCAAAGCGGGGCAGCCAAAGCCCCGCCTCGCCCGCAGGGATGCAGTGATGCGCCACCACCAGCGCAGCCCCCGCCTTTAGCCGCCCGCGCAGCGCCTGTAATGTTGCAAGTCGTTCCTCGCTGGGCAAAAAATGCAGTGTCAGCAGGCAAACCGCGCCATCGAATGGCCCCATAGGGGCAACTTCGATTTTGCCCTGCACATAGGTGATGCGACCCCCAAAACCAGCGCATTTGGAACGTGCCAAATCCAACATAGCCGCGTCGGGATCCACCCCAACAAACCGCCAATCGGGGCGGGCGGCGGCAAGGGCGGCCATTTCATTCCCGCCGCCAGCGCCCAATACCAGCACCGCGCCCGCGCCCATATTCTGCGCCAGTAAAACCTGCGCCATGCGGTGCAGATCATCATAGGCAGGCACCATTTGGGCAGGGCAATAGGGCGCATGGGGTGTCATGCGCGGGGCACATCCGCGACCGCTGCGCGCAACCCCGCCACATCATCGACCACCAAAAACAGCCCCCGCAAGGATGGCGCAGCAAAGCCTTGGGCAATAACATGTTCGATAAGCGCAAGCAGCGGGCCCCAATACCCTGCACTATTGATTAAAATGATTGGCTTTTGGTGAAGGCCAATTTGCGCCCATGTCAACACCTCGAAAAATTCATCAAGGCTGCCCGCACCGCCCGGCAGAACGGCGATGACATCGCTTTGCAAAAACATCGTCATCTTTCGTTCGTGCATGTTTTCGGTGACTATAAACTCGGTCAAATCGCGCTTGCCCACCTCTAGGTCCAGCAGATGCTGGGGGATCACGCCCAAACAATTGGCCCCCGCCGCCATGGCCGCGCGCGCTACAAGGCCCATCAGGCCCACATCCCCCGCGCCATACACCAGCCTTGCCCCCATTTCGGCAATGGCCGCGCCCAAATCGCGCGCGGCCTGCGCATGGGCGGGGTTAGTCCCCTCTCTTGCGCCGCAAAAGACACAGATCGACAGGCTTGTTTGGGCCATTGCACTTTCCTACGTGGTTTTGCGACAAAACATGATATTGTATTCGTCAATGTCTGGGATACTACAGACACGACATAAGCGATAGATAGGAGAGGGTATGATGGCAGGTATTTCTAACAATGCCGTGAAAATCGTGGCAGGGGCGGCGGTGGTTATCGCCGCTGTGATTGGGCTGTGGTTTGCCACGCAAAGCGCGCCGCCCGCCGCGCCCGCCGAAGCCGTGGCGGCAGCCGAACCAGCCCCCGCAGCCCCTGCGGCAGATCCAGCGCCTGCTGACCCTGCGGCAGAACCAGCGCCCGCCGCGCCTGCGGCAGAACCAGCGCCTGCGGCAGAACCAGCCCCCGCCACCGAACCTGCCCCTGCCGCAGATCGTATCGCCCCCACGCTGGACGTGGTGCGCATCGAACCTGATGGCGCGGCCACCATCGCAGGCGCTGCCGAAGCGGGCGCGCGCGTATCGCTGCGCATTGATGGCGCCGAGGCTTCCTTTGCCATGGCTGATAGCGCGGGCGCCTATACCAGCCTGTTCACCCTTGCGCCGTCTGATAAGCCGCGCGTGCTGACAGTTCTGTCCAAGGCCACTGATGGTGTGGAAGTGGAAGGCACCGATAAGGTTGTGCTAGACCCAACCACCGCAGGCGCGGCCCTGACGGTAACCAATGCGGGCGTGGCTGTGGTGGATGGGGCTGATATTGCCAATATCACCATCGACACCGTCACCTATGACGGCGATCTGATCCGCATCGGTGGGCGCGGCGCGGCGGGCGCGGTGGTGCGTCTGTATGTCGATAATGTCGATACCGCATCGGCCCCGATCATGGCGGACGGCAGCTTTAACGCCGATTTGGCAGGGGTTGCGGCGGGCGAACACACGCTGCGCGCCGACCAGTTGGACGCCGCGGGTAAAGTGACTTCCCGCTATGAGATGCAAATCACCAAATCCGCGCCCGAGGCTTTGGCCGCCGCTGCGCCCGAACCCGTGGTGGTTGAAATTGCAACGGGTGCAACGCTGTGGGCCATTGCCGAGGCGACCCTTGGCGATGGCCTTTTGTATATCCAAGTGTACGAGGCCAATAAGGACAAGATCAAAGACCCCAATCTGATTTACCCAGGCCAAGTCTTTACCATTCCTGCCGCGCAATAGCGCCCTTACACCTGTGCGCGAATGCAGTGCCCTCGCCTTGGCGGGGGCACTGGCAATCCCCCACAAACGGGCATAGGTAGGGGGCAACCAAAGGTGCCCCCCGTAGGATCATATGCGCAAAAATACCGCAACCTCTGCCGATATTCCCGAACAAGCCGCCAGCGGATGGGTCACCATTCGCCGCGTGATCCCGTATCTCTGGCCCGATGGGCAGGCTTGGGTGAAGCGGCGCGTGGTTGCGGCACTTGTGCTGCTGCTGCTGGCCAAATTGGTGGGCTTTACCACCCCTTACCTTTATAAACTGGCGGTTGATGCGCTGGGGGCAGGGGCCAATCCTGCCGAAATGATGATGCTG
>JAIXVS010000017.1 GCA_027482795.1 Rhodobacter sp. | reverse complement strand
GCGTGCGCATGATGCAAACCAACGCGGTCTACGGCATTGATAAATTGGCCGTCCTAAAACCCCAAATGGTGGATATTCCCGAACTGGGGCCGGGCGAGATTGGCATTTTTACAGCCAGCATCAAACAGGTGCGCGACACCCGCGTCGGCGATACCATCACGCATGAGAAGAAGGGCTGCGATGCCCCGCTTCCGGGCTTCAAACCCGCTCAGCCCGTGGTGTTCTGCGGCCTGTTCCCCGTGGACGCCAACGAATTTGAAAACCTGCGCGATGCGATTGAAAAGCTGTCGCTGAACGACGCCTATTTCAGCACCGAAATGGAAACATCCGCCGCCCTCGGCTTCGGCTTTCGCTGCGGCTTCCTTGGCCTTCTCCACCTCGAAGTCATCCGCGACCGTCTGGAACGCGAATATGACATCGACCTGATCACCACCGCGCCATCCGTGGTCTTCAAACTGCATATGAAAGACGGCGAAGTGCGCGATCTGCACAACCCCGCCGATATGCCCGACCTCACCTATATCGACCATATCGAAGAACCCCGCATCAAAGCCACCATCATGGTGCCCGACGAATATCTGGGCGATGTGCTGAAACTCTGCCAAGACCGCCGTGGCATCCAGCAAGACCTGTCCTATGCAGGCAACCGCGCGATGGTGGTTTACGATTTGCCCCTCGCCGAAGTGGTGTTCGATTTCTACGACCGCCTGAAATCCGTCACCCAAGGCTATGCCAGCTTTGACTATGCCATCAGCGAATACCGCGAGGATTTTCTGGTGAAAATGTCGATCCTGGTCAACGAAGAACCCGTCGATGCCCTGTCGATGATGGTGCACCGCGACCGCGCCGAGGCGCGGGGTAGGGCGATGGTTGAGAAATTGAAAGACCTGATCCCAAGGCATATGTTCAAAATCCCAATCCAAGCGGCGATTGGCGCAAGGGTTATTGCGCGGGAAACCCTGTCCGCGATGCGCAAAGACGTGACGGCGAAATGCTACGGCGGCGATGCCACGCGGAAGAAGAAGCTGCTGGAGAAGCAGAAGGCGGGGAAAAAGCGGATGCGCCAGTTTGGGAAGGTGGAGATTCCGCAGGAGGCGTTTATTTCTGCGTTGAAGATGGATTCGTAGGGAGTTGTAGAACAATCCGTGGCGAACACAAAGCGGCACCACACAGTAGCGCAGTCGATACTGTCGAAATTTTGTTTCAACGGAACAAAATTTTGGTATTACTCAAGGCGGCGCCCCAACGAAGGCGTCGCGGTGAGGGACATAGAGAATAAGTTTAGGCGACAACACTACTATTCGATAAAGAACTCGCTAGGTAAACATGACGACGCATTAGAAAGACAGTTCTTTCAGGTATTGGACTCTAAAGTAGCCGAAGCCTGTGCATTTATTTTTTCAAGTTTTGAAAAAGGAGAAATCCCCAACTTCTCGAAAAGTGCAAATTTGTTGGTTAGGCAGTTTATTTACTTTCAAGAAAAGCGAAGTCCAGACTTTATTGCTCACATTTTGAGGGACTACGAAGTTAAACAGGAAATCGAAAGCGCTATAGGCAAATATGAAAGTCAATTTGGTCGTATTTCATTAACCGAAAAAGTGCGACTTACTAGCGATCCCGCAATGTCCGACATGATCGAGTTTGCGCGTGTAATTAACATTGCGAGGCAGTCTGAACCAATCTTGGACGTCTATAGTTCGATGTCTTTGGCTTACGCAGTTGCTCCCGAAACGTCTGAGTTCATAATTGGCAGCCATCCTGTTTTGCGTTTTGAAAACAAACCGAACGCAATTTTGGGCGATGGGTTTGTCGAGAAATGGACGCCGATTTCTCCAAAAATTGCTATTGGCCTAATCGGTCCATTTAAGAATCATGAGGTTCCACAGGTTATTAAGCTTTCCAAGGGAAATGTTCGACTGTTCAATGAACAAATTTACAAGCACAGTACGGAAGTCGCTTCGAGAAGCGAGGCGTTACTAAAATCTATTGTGAATGCAAATATGACTTCGATCGTGCCTCATCGCTAGGGTGCGTGCTTGCACGCACCAAGTCCCCTCAACGCTTCGCTACAAATGGTGCGTGAAATCACGCACCCTACCGAAAACCCCATCCGCAATCGCACCATAGTGCCGCGCGCTCCCTCGGGCGGGCGCTCCTCCAGAAGTTCTGTACGCTTTATGGTTCCACTTCTTCCCCCGAATTTCTGCTGGCACCCGTTGCAAGGCGCCCTCCCGGGGGGAGGGAGGGCGCGGCGCGGCGGCGTTTCACGCCTCGATTCCGCGCCAAGAGCTTCCTGAACACTGGCCCTTCCCCGCCCTACAACTGTAGTTACGGATGCAATACGCCCGCAATACGGATGCAATACGGATAACCGACATCTGCTGGCCGTTGATTCTACATCCGAATCACCGCTGATTCCCCCCTTAAGATGGTTAACACCCCCCGCCACACAACCAGCGCCTGTTCCGCTCTATGGTTAACCGCTGCGGTTTTGTGCGGGTGCTGCGAAATCAGTCAACAAAAATTGGGTATTTCAAAAATCTGTCACATTTCATCATTTTCCCTCTTGCGGGTTTTTGTGTGTGGGCCTAGATACCGCCTCACCGAAGACGAGACGACGCAGCGATGCGGGATCGGATCGGAGAGAGCGGCGG
>JAIXVS010000297.1 GCA_027482795.1 Rhodobacter sp. | reverse complement strand
CACAAAGGCATTTTGCGCAAGATGGTCGCTGATGAAATGACACTGCGCTATGCGCCTGAACTGCGGTTCCGCGCCGATGAAACCTTTGACAGGTTAGACGAGGCGCGGCGGCTGTTTTCTGACCCAGTGGTGCAGCGCGATATTGCCGCTAAAGACGAGCCAGATCCAAGCGATGGCTAGGGGCAAAAAGGGCCGCGCGCTATCGGGTTGGTTGATTGTCGACAAACCTGCTGGGATCACCTCTAGCGCGGTGGTGAACAAGGTAAAATGGGCGCTGGATGCGCAAAAGGCGGGCCATGCGGGCACGCTTGAC
Organism: Rhodobacter sp.; assembly: GCA_027482795.1. Taxonomy (GTDB): domain Bacteria; phylum Pseudomonadota; class Alphaproteobacteria; order Rhodobacterales; family Rhodobacteraceae; genus Cypionkella. The sequence continues at coordinate 2,634 of JAIXVS010000297.1, read as the reverse complement.
CCTGATGCAACTGGGGTGCTGGCCATAGCCTTGGGCGAGGCAACCAAGACAGTGCCCTATGTCACCGATGCGTTGAAATGCTATCGCTTTATGGTGCACTTTGGGGCTGCCACCAGCACCGATGATGCTGCGGGCGAAGTGATTGCCACGTCCGATTGGCGCCCTGATGATGGCGCGATTGATGCCGCTTTGCCCAGCTTTCGTGGTGCAATCACGCAAGTGCCGCCGCAAGTGTCGGCGGTTAAGGTTGGCGGCGTGCGCGCCTATGATCTGGCGCGGGCGGGCGAGGAAATGGATTTAGCCGCCCGCGATTTGTGGGTGGAAAGGCTGGAAGTTATCACTCGGCCCGATGCCGATCATTTAGAAATGGAAATGATCTGCGGCAAAGGCGGCTATGTGCGCGCCATTGCCCGCGATTTGGGGGCGGCTTTGGGCTGCCTTGGCCATGTCGCTTGGTTGCGGCGCGAATGGTCGGGGCCATTTGTGGCCAGCGAAGGTGTATCCTTGGATGACATCGACCGCATGGCGAAAACGCCCGAGTTGGAAGGTTTTGTGCAGCCCTTGGAAATTGGGCTGCATGGCCTGCCCGAACTGGTTTGCACGCCTGAAGGCGCGGCGCGGCTGCGCAATGGCAACCCCGGCCAAGTGCTGGGGCATTTGGATTTTGGCACCGAGGCTTGGGCCAGCCTAAACGGCCGCGCTGTGGCGGTGGGCCATTATCGGGGCGGCGAATTGCACCCTGCCCGCGTGTTTGTGCGGGAATGATGCATGACCATCACGCGCCAGCATAAAGATTTGCTGCGCCAAAGCTGGGCGGTTTATTCTGACTGCGAGCGCTATAGATATACATTGCGAAGAGAATGGGACGGCGGGGCGGGCCGCGTGACATTTGTGATGCTGAACCCGTCCACGGCGACCGAAGTGCAAAATGACCCCACGGTCGAGCGGTGCGAACGGCGCGCCCGCGCAATGGGCTATGGCGCGTTTCAGGTGGTCAATATCTTTGCCTTTCGCGCGACCGACCCCGCCGATATGCGGCGCGCGGACGATCCGATTGGCCCCGAAAATGATGCGGCGATTCTTCAGGCTGCCGCGTGGGCTGACCGTATTATCTGCGCGTGGGGCACGCATGGCGCGCATATGGGGCGGGGGCCGCAGGTGGCGCAAATGCTGCGCGCGCAGGGCCACCTGCTGTATCATTTGGGGCTGGCCAAGGGCGGCGCGCCCAAGCATCCGCTGTATATCGGCTATAATGTGCAGCCGATGGAATGGGCCGATTAGCCTGCGCGCAGGATGATATCCTGAAGGGTGATTTGCGCCCCATTGGTCAGCGTTGCCACAACATCGCCGCCCAGCAAGATTTGGGTATTGCCACCCGCATCTTGCGCGATCGAGGCTGCGGGCGCGTCGCCCAAAGCGGGGTCATACAGCAAGATCAACTGGTCTTCGGCTGGGTCAAAATCGGTTATCTGCACCGCGCCGCCACCCGTGCCATAATCGGTTAGGGTAAAGGCATCTGCGCCAGCATCGCCATGCCCATAATCACCCGCGCCCAGCATCAGCACATCATCGCCCGCGCCACCGTTCAGAAAATCGACCGATGTGTCAGCCTCGCCCGCAAGCGCGCCGTGCAGCGTATCATTGCCCACATCACCGTAAATTTCATCCGCCCCTGCGCCGCCAATCAAACTGTCATCGCCAATGCCGCCTTCCAGCGCGTCATTGCCTGCGCCGCCAGTCACGGTGTCGGCCCCCTCACCGCCGAACAGCTGATCGTTGCCATCACCGCCTTTAACCGCGTCATCCCCCGCGCCCGCGTAAAGCATGTCGTCGCCCGTAAAGCCATCTAAGCTGTCATTGCCATTTTCGCCGTAAATCAGGTCGTTATCGCTGCCGCCATCCACGATGTCATTTCCATCGCCGCCGATCATTTCGTCTTCACCAAAATCGCCAAACAGCGTGTCATCGCCCGCGCGACCGCCAAGGCTGTCATCGCCCGCGCCGCCGATGATTAGATCAGACCCGCCTTCGGCATAGAGCATATCCGCGCTGCCACTTCCTGCCAATGTCTCGCCCATTTCGGGCGGCGGCGGCTGGTCATCTGATTGTGGCATACCTTCGTCGTCTGCACCCGCATCATCGCCCGATGTCAGCATAAATCCATAAATCGAAGGATTTTGGTCGTCATCTTGTTCGCTGTCTGATTCGTTTGTGTCTTCGCGGTTCTCATCAGATGGGCTTTGCATCAGGCTATCGGCCAGAATGCCCGCGAAAAGCGTTGCCACAATGCCAATTACTTCGATCATACCATCACCCACCCACTTGCAAACCAAGCGTGCATTGGCCACCCCGCCAAAACACCGCACGCAATACCGAAAAACCTATGCTTTCTTGGCGAACCCTATCACGAATCGCTGCGATTCTCTATCGCTTAGGTTGTTTTTCTGCGCCTTTGGTAAACAAAGCTTTGCGGCAAAGTCTGGTCTTTGCCGTTTTATAGGCCATGCAGAATCCCCCTTTTCTTTTGGCGCGTTTTCCCCTAATTGCGCACATCTGCCTGAAAATGGCAGCATCGGCCCTGCTGGACGACATCCCGGCTTGTGCCTTAACCCTTAAGATAGGAGATCCCGATGT
>JAIXVS010000347.1 GCA_027482795.1 Rhodobacter sp. | reverse complement strand
GTGCTGCGCCACGGCCAGACCTTCTTCTGTCCAAGGAAAGGACGGATGGGCCAGAACAATGGTCATATCCGGAAAATCCACCGCGACATCGTCAATATGGATGGGGTCGGAATATTTCAGCCGCATCCCCATGCCGCCGCGCATCCCCGAACCCACACCAGTTTGGCCCGTGTGAAACAGGGCAATCGCGCCTTCTTCCTGAATGGCATCATACAGGGGAAACGCCATAGGATCGTTCGGGAAAAACCCCTGCATGGTGGGGTGAAATTTAAACCCCTTTACGCCAAATTCGCGCACCAATCGCCGCGCCTCGCGCGCGCCAACTTTGCCCTTGGCAGGGTCGATGCTGGCAAAGGGAATCAGAATATCGCTGTTTTCGGCGCAATGCTGGGCGATTTCTTCGTTATTGTGGCGGTAAAAGCCTGTGTTGCGTTCTGCGTCCACGCCAAAAATCACCGCTGCAATCTTACGCGCGCGGTAATAGGCGGCAGTTTCGGGAACGGTGGGCAGCATCCCATCCACCCCCGCAGGGTTTTTGAAATAGGCCGCCATGCCCGCCTGAAATTCGTTATACCCGTCATCGCGGTGGCAATTGCACGGCTCTTCGGCGTGGGTGTGAAAATCGATGGCGATGATATCGTCAAGGTTCATCGCCTACTCCTTCGGCGCGGCCAGTTTTTCGGTGCGTTTTTCCAAAAACGCGCGCAACCGTTCGGTCGCCTCTGGCGTGACCGAGGTGAGCGAGGACATCAGGCTTTCCACAAACAGCCCATCTTCCGAAGACATATCGCGAATGCGCGGCAGGGCGTTGATGATGGCATAGTTCGACATAGGCGCATTTAACGCGGCGGTCTTGGCCAGTTCAATCGCCTTTTCAACGGCAGTGCCTGCGGGCACAACATAGGACACGCCGCCCCACGCCTCCATCTGCTGGGGCGATACTGTGCGCCCTGTCAGCATCATATCGCCCATGCGCTGCGATCCGATTAGGCGGGCGATGCGCACCGAACCGCCGCCGCCCACGAAAATGCCGCGCGTACCTTCGGGCAGGCCAAAGAACGCTGTTTCATCAGCCACGCGGATATGCGCGGCTGATGCCAGTTCAAACCCGCCGCCCACAACCGCGCCCTGCATGGCCACAACAAAGGGGATGCCGCCGCGTTCAATACCATCAAAAATGCGGTGCCAACGGCGCGAGCCTTGAACGGCGGCAATCAAAGGTTTTTCGGCATGTTCGGCCAGATCAAGCCCTGCGCAGAAATGCTTGCCAGTGCCCCAGATCACGGCGGCCTTCGCCTCAACTTGGGCGCGCTCAACCATGATATGCAGTGCTTCGACAACGCGGTCAGATACGGCGTTACGCTTTTCAGGGCGGTTTAGCCCGATCAGCGCGATGTCGTCTTGCAAGCTGTAGGTGACCAGTTGGTCAATCGATCCGTCCATGTTAGGCCTCGTGCAAATAGGTTTCCCCTGCGGGTCTGGATATTGTTATATGATATAAATATTATTCTGTAAACAACTCTTGTCTTGCGGAAATGCCGCTGCCCGATTATTGTTATATCAAATAACTATATGCGCCCTGCATACGCGCGGGGCGAGCAGCGGTTTCGGGGGGAAACATGCAAAGTGCCTATGATAGAACAGGCTTGGTCAGCGAAACGCAAGCCGATGGCAGCATCCTGATACGGCAATCGGCGGGCCTGCAAGACTGGCCGCGCTGCATGACCGAACGTTTTTTGCATTGGGCCAACACTGACCCTGACCGTATTTGGATGGCCGAACGTGGCGCAGATGGGCAGTGGCTGCGCGTCAGCTATGGGCAGGGCGCACAGGCGATATGGGCCATTGGGTCTGCCTTGCTGGCGGCGGGCCTTTCGGTGGATCGCCCGCTGTTGATTCTATCAGGCAACAGCTTGTCGCACGCCCTCATGGCACTGGGCGCGCAGCATGTGGGCATCCCTTCGGCAGCGCTTTCGCCGGCCTATGCCTTATCTGGCGATGATCGCGGCAAGCTGGCATCAGTGATCGAACAATTAACGCCAGGGATGGTTTTTGCCGATCATGCGGGTAAATTTCTGCCTGCGATTGATGCGGTTTTGGCCCCCGATGTGCCGCTGGTCAGTCAAACAGGCCGCAGCGATGCGCGGCCCTATTTGGCCTATGATAACCTGTTGAACACGCCCGTTTCCGATGCTGCCCGCGCGGCCCATGCCGCTGTTGGCCCTGATACTGTGGCCAAGTTCCTGTTCACCTCGGGCACCACAGGCAGCCCCAAGGCGGTGATCCAAACCCAACAAATGCTGTGCGCCAATCAGGCCATGGTTGCCGCCGCCTATGACTTTTTGGCCGCAGAGCCGCCCGTTTTGGTGGATTGGGCCCCGTGGAACCACACCGCCAGCGGCAACAAAGTGTTCAACATGGCGATTTATAACGGCGGCACCTATTACATCGACGACGGCCGCCCAACCCCTGCCGATATTGGCAAAACCATCCGCACCCTGCGCGAAGTGGCCCCGACATGGTATTTCAACGTGCCCATCGGTTATCAGTTTTTGCTAGACGCGATGGAGACTGACACCGCCCTGACCAATACTTTCTTCTCGCGCCTGCGGATGCTGATGTATGCAGGAGCAGGGATGAGCCAGCCCGTTTGGGATAGGCTGGCCTTGGTCGCGGCCCGCCATGTGGATGGGGGCGTGCCGATTGTATCTGGCCTTGGCGCCACCGAAACGGGGCCGTTTGCGCTGTATTACGCCGACAAGAAAGATCGGCCCGGTAACATTGGCGTGCCTGCGCTGGGGGTTACCCTGAAACTGGTTCCGCAAGAGGGTAAGTTAGAGGCGCGGCTGAAAAGCCCATCGATCACGCCCGGATATTGGCGCAATGCGGCGCTTACGGCAGATGCCTTTGACGATGAAGGTTATTACAAACTGGGCGATGCCCTGCGTTTTGCCGAAGAGGGCAACCCAAGCGCGGGCTTTATCTTTGATGGCCGCTTGGCCGAGAATTTCAAGCTGGCTACAGGCACTTGGGTGGCTGTCGGCGCGCTGCGGGCCGCACTGGTCAATGCCATGGGCGGGCTGATTTCCGATGCGGTCATCGCGGGCGAGGAAAAGGACGATCTGCGCGCGCTGTTGGTGCCGAACTGGGCCAGTTTGCGCGATATTGCGGGTGCAAGTGCGGCCGCCAGCGCCGAGGATGTTTTGGCCCATCCCGCTGTGCGAGACGCCCTGACTGACGCTCTGTCTGCCCATGCCCGCACTGCCACAGGCAGCGCGGCGCGGGTGGTGGCCGCGCGCGTTATGGCCCAGCCGCTTAGCTTTGCGGCGGGCGAGGTCACAGATAAGGGGTCGGTCAATCAGCGGGCTGTGTTGCGCGAGCGGGCAGATTTGGTGGCCAGCCTTTGGGCAGGTGACCCTGCGGTGATTACCGCCGATTGGAAGGTGAAGAAATGATGCAGTTGACAAGCGCACATATTGCAGTGACAGGCGGCGGTTCGGGCCTAGGCGAGGCTGTTGCCCGCGCCTTGGCAGCGCGCGGTGCGCGGGTGACGGTGATTGACCGCAGCAGCGATGCCGCGGCGCGCGTGGCCGCATCTGTGGGTGGCCACGCCCTGACGCTGGACGTAACGGATGCCAACGCAGGCGCGGCGCTGGATGCGGCGATTGCCGCTATGGGCCCCTTGCGCGGGCTGGTCAATTGCGCAGGAATCGGCGGGGCGTCGCGCATTGTCGGGCGCGATGGGCCGATGGATCTGGGCGCATTTGAACGCACTATTCACGTGAACCTGATTGGAACATTCAACATGCTGCGGCTGGCAGCCGCGCGGATGCAAGGTAATGATCCCGATGGCGATGGCGCGCGCGGGGCAATTGTGAACACCGCATCGGTCGCCGCCTTTGATGGGCAAATTGGGCAGGCGGCCTATGCGGCATCCAAAGGCGGGATTGTTGCCATGGCCCTTCCCGCCGCGCGCGAATTGGCGCGGTTTGGCATTCGGGTGAACACGGTGGCCCCCGGAATTTTCCTAACGCCGCTGCTGGCCGAATTGCCCGCCGATGTGCAGGCTGGCATTGCGGGATCAATCCCCTTTCCGCCCCGCCTTGGCGATCCTGCCGAATTTGCCGACGTGGTGTTGATGTGCCTGACCAACAGCTATCTGAACGGCGAAGTGATCCGTTTGGATGGCGGGGTGCGCCTGCCGCCCAAATAGGCAGCGCTGTGTGGGCGGGCTGGGTATTGTTCTAGCGCAAAACATTGGTAAAGCATTGCTAATTGGCTTTGCCGCAATCATACTGGCACGGCAGACCATCGGAGCCGCATCTTATGGATACAATCGCCGACCAAGACATTGCGATAAGCGCGCCGCAAGAAACCGACCGCCATTTATCGGGCTTTATCGGCTATGCCATGAAACGCGCCCTATCCATCGTGCAGGCCGATTTCGCGCGCGCGCTGTCAGATTATGATCTGCGCGCGGTGTCCTTTTCGGCCCTGTCGATCATTGTGGGCGAACCTGGGCTGACGCAAACTCAATTGGCCGATGCGCTGCAAATCGAACGATCCAACCTTGTCACCATTATTGACGAATTGGCAGGGCGCGGCTTGATCGTCCGCGCGCCCGTGGCCCAAGATCGGCGGCGTCATGCATTAATGCCCACCACAGCAGGCCAGCAATTGGCGGCCAAAGCCAAAGCATCTGCTGCCGCGCATGAAAGCAGCCTGTTCGCCTGCCTGACCGAGGCTGAGAAAACTGAACTGCAGCGCATTTTGCGAAAGTTTCGGAAATTGACCGCTGGGTAAGCTGGTCTAACCAAGGCCCTTGGCCAGATTGCGCAGAATGGCAATCATATCATTCTGCGCCCGCGTCGGGTGCCAGTTTTTGCGCGTGGTCAGCCCGATGGGGCGCAGCGTGCCCTGCGGCGTATAGGGCACCCGCGCCAGCCGCCCCTGCGCAATATCGCGCGCGACTTGCCTGCGCGACACAAAGCCCAAATGATCAGATTTTTCCACCAAATCGGCCAGCAAAACCATCGATCCTGTTTCCACCAAGTTTTGCGGAACCTCTATCCCATTGCCTGCAAACATCGCCCGAAAGTGATCCCGCGCGGGGGTGGCCAACGCGGGCACAACCCACGGAAACTGTGCCAAATCTTGCAAATTGGCCGCACCCTGCAAAACGGGGTGATCAGGGCGCGCGACGATGGACAGCTCATCATAAAACAACGCCTCTTGGTGCACGTCATCGCTGGATGGGCGCAGCGCGCCAATCAAGAAATCCACCTCGCCGCGCGCAAGGCCAAGAAGAAGTTCCGCATAGGGCCCTTCGATCACCTGCAAAGGTAGGCTTTTCCATGCGGCGCGAAACTGGGCAATGGCGGGGCCCAGCAGCACGGCGCGCGACAGCGGCATTGCGCCAATGATAATGCGCCCAACCTCGCGCCCTGCAAGGTCGGCCACATCGGCCTTGGCGTGTTCCATCTCGGTAAAGGCTAGGCGGGCGGCAATGGCCAATTGGCGCACGGCGCGCGTGGCAATCACCCCATGCGGGCTGCGATCAAACAGCGCGCGCCCTGCTTCGCGTTCAATTTGGCGCACGGCGCGGTGCACGCTGGGCTGCGCCAAGCCTAGCTTACGCGCGGCACCAGAAAAGCTTTCGCATTCGGACACCGCAATCAATGCAGTAAGTTGGGCGATTGTGGCCGTTAGCGTCAGGCGCGGGGCAAGGTCGGCCAAGGCTGGGTCAAGCAGCGAAAACGCGCGGCGAATGCGCAGGGCCACAGCCTCGCCTGCAGGGGTCAGGGTAAATCCTGACGGGTGCCGCAGAAAAATCGGCGTGCCATAGGCCGCTTCGATGCCATTGAGTGCCGCAGAAACCGCAGGCTGCGACACACGCGCCAACGCCGCCGCTTGGGTCAGCGACCGCGTATCCGCCACCCCCAGCACAATGCGCAAATGCCGCAGACTGATGGTCATGTCAGCGCCTGCAACACCAAATCGGCGCGCGCGGCCAGATCATCGGGGCCAGCCGCTGGGCCCAATGCGGCAAGGTCTGCCTGCCATGTTGCCGTGGCCGATGCCATGCGGCTGGGCAGCCCCAAATCTTGCAGACAGCGGACAACCTCTTGCATTTCGGCAGCGCGGCGCGCGCCATGCACCAGCATCCGTTCCAAATTATAGGCCCCACGCGCCTGCCAATCGATAGCGCCGTCCGATGCCTGCAACGAGGCAATCACCGCCTGTCCCACCCCCGCCCGCCGTGCCGCCAAAAACGCCTCGGCGGTCAGCGCCTCCATCCCTTTGATGATGACCGAACGCAGCATCTTGATGGTTGAAGCATCGCCAACCTGTGCACCTGCGCCCGCACCCTTCATGCCCAACTGCTGCATCAGGGACAGGGCAGCCCCAGCATGTGGCCCCGAAACCAGCACGGGTGTTTCATGCCCCTTCGGATGCACGGGGGCCATGATGGCCATATCGACATAGGCCCCACCCGCGGCGGTAATCACCTCATCGGCGGCGCGTTTGGTGCTGGGCGCGCAGGAATTTCCATCCAGCCACAGCGCGCCTTTGGCCAAATATGGCGCGGCAAGGCGCGCTGCGGCAAGCGCCTGATCTGCCGTGACAAGGCAGAACACCGCATCAGCCGCCTTTAGGGCAGCAAGGGTGCAGGGCTGCGCACCGCCCGCCTGCATCTGCGCCTGCATCGCGCTTTGGCACGCAGGATCATCCAGCTTTGCATCATAGGCCAGCAAGGCAGCCCGCCCGCCCAGCCCCTTTGCAAAGGCAAGCCCCGCCTCGCCAAAGCCAACAAACCCAATGTTTTGCATCCTGCCAACCTTCATAAACTAAAGGCCACAGTGCTGCCCTGCGCTCAGCATTACAAGCATCTATAGCGAAAAGTGATGCAAAGCGCGCAGGAATTGAATTGGCCTTACCCCCGCTTGTGCCCATGTTGCGGGCAAAGCAACTGCTTAGGAATCCCTTCATGACCGCGCCAAAGACTGCCCTTATCATTTCTGCCCATGCTGCCGATTTTGTGTGGCGCTGCGGTGGGGCCATCGCCTTACATGCGGCGATGGGGTATCAAGTGACCGTTGTTTGCCTATCTTTTGGCGAACGGGGCGAATCGGCCAAGCTGTGGAGAAAGCCTGGCATGACGCTGGATGTTGTCAAATCCGCCCGCCGCGCCGAGGCAGAGGCCGCCGCCAAG
>JAIXVS010000043.1 GCA_027482795.1 Rhodobacter sp. | reverse complement strand
CAATGCGCTTGGCCGAAGGGCAGTGGTGGCACCTGGCAATGTTGCGAGCCGCGCCGGGGTGGTTCGCGGAGTGGAGGCAATCACCAGTGAGTTGGGCCCGATCGATGTACTGGTGAACAACGCCGGAATCCTGCGTACGGCTGCGTTCCTCGATGTGACCGAGGCGGATTGGCGGCGCATGTTCGCGATCAATCTCGACGGCGTATTTCATTTTTCGCAAACGGTGCTGCCCGCCATGGTGGCGCGGGATGCAGGGCATGTGGTGATTACAGGATCGCTGTCGGGCTTTCGCGGGCTGCCGGGGGCAATTGGCTATGCCGCCAGCAAAGCAGGCACGATGGTGCTGGCCGAATGCCTGTATGCCGATCTGCGCGGCTCGGGGGTAAAGGTGCAACTGGGTAACCCTGGGTTCATCCGCACAAGGCTGACCGATAAGAACACGTTCAAAATGCCGTTCTTGATGGAACCCGAAGAAGCCGCCGACGAGATGTTCACCCTGATGCAGTCCCGCAAGTTTTCGCGCAGCTTCCCCGCTGCTTTTGCCGCGTTTTTCAGGATTGGAAATTTCATGCCAAATTGGCTGTATTACCGCCTGTTTGCGCCGAAGTGATTAGGGCCTAAAACGATCCAGCAGTTTTTCCATGGGCGATCTTTTGTCCACTGGCGCGTCTGTTGCCTTTGGTTTTTCTTCCGTAACGGGCGCTGGCTTTTTCTCTTTTGGTGGGGCCATGCGCAGGGCGACTGCGTTTAGAAATTTGGCACTGTCACCGCCTGCCAAATGCGCGGCCCCATCCGATATGCCCGCCATCACATCATCCAGCCAGACCTGATCGGCCTTAGCGAAATCGTGCAAAACATAGTCCGCCACGCGGTCTTTGTGGCCAGGGTGACCTATGCCAAGGCGGATGCGCCCATACCCTTCGCCCATATGGGCATGGATAGATCGCAGCCCGTTATGCCCCGCATGGCCGCCGCCAAACTTGGCCTTAATCTTGGCGGGGGGCAGGTCTAATTCGTCGTGAAACACGGTGATGTCTGCCGCGTCGATTTTGTGAAAAGATGCCGCCGCCTGCACCGACTGGCCCGATAGGTTCATAAAGGTTTCAGGTTTCAGCAGCAGCACCTTTTCGCCCGCTAGCCGCCCATCGCTGGCCAGCCCTTGAAACGCCTTTTTCCAAGGGGTAAATCCGTGATCTGCCGCAATGCGGTCAACCGCCATAAAGCCGATATTGTGCCGATTGGCGGCATATTTTGCGCCCGGATTGCCAAGGCCCACGAACAGTTTCATCATGCGCCTTTCGGTCTGTGGGCCGCAATCTTTGCGGGGTCGGTTTCAATCCGCGCGGCGCCTATCAGATCAAGACAGTAGGGCACGGCGGCAAAAATCGCCTCTAGGCTGGTTGCAATGGCATTGGGGCTGCCCGGCAGGGTGATGATTAGGGTTTTACCGCGCACAGCCGCCTCTTGCCGCGACAATATCGCAGTGGGCACAACGGCCAAATTCGCGCGCCGCATCGCCTCGCCAAAGCCTGCCATCCGCATGGGGGCCACATCGGCCAGCGCTTCGGGGGTAAGGTCGCGCGGGGCGGGGCCAGTACCGCCTGTCGCCAAGATCAAATCTGCGCCCCAGTTGTCGGCCAAATCTATCAGCGCCGCCCCCACCTCGGTGCGCCCATCGGGCGTGATGCGGCGCAGGATTTCGATGTCCGACGTGATCACGCCGCGCAGCCACGCCTCGGCGGCGGGGCCAGAGCGGTCTTCGTACACCCCACTATGGGCGCGGTCGGATACTGTGAGAACGGCGATACGGGCCATGTCTTGCCTGTGATTGATGTGCCGCTAAGGCTTGCCCAATTTGGGCGGGCGGCGCAAGATGGGCAGATGAATGATTTCGCGCTAAACCATTTGGGCTGGACGCCTGACTTGCAGGCGGCAATGCAGGTGGCTGACTTGCCCGATGCCGCGCCGTTTCGCATCGCCATGCTGCACAAATCGCGAGCCGAGGTTTTGGGCGCAGACGGCCCCATCACCCTGATCTTTCCGCCCGATATGACATCGGCGGATGTGGCCGTGGGCGATTGGGTTTTGGCGAGCGGGGGCCGTATCGCGCATATCCTGCCGCGCCATTCCGTCTTGCAGCGCCGCGCGGCGGGCACGGGGGTGGGGCTGCAACTGATCGCAGCCAATGTCGATACCATGTTGATCGTCACCGCCTGCGGGCTGGAATTTAACGCCGCACGGGTTGAGCGGTATTTGGTTCTGGCCCATGCCAGTGGAATTACCCCCGTGATCGTGCTGACCAAGGCAGATGTGGTTGATCCTGAACCCTTTAACCAGCAAGCAACCGCCGTGGCGGGCGGCGCGCCCGTGCTGGCACTAAACGCCAAAACGGGGGCCGCCGCCTTGCTGCCCTTTATCACAGCGGGAAAAACAGCGGTGCTGATGGGATCGTCTGGCGTTGGTAAATCCACCCTCGCCAATGGCCTTCTGGGCGCAGACACCCTTGCCACAGGCGGCGTGCGCGAAAAGGACGAGCGCGGCCGCCACACCACCACCGCGCGGCATCTGTTTGCCCTGCCAAACGGCGGCTGGCTGATTGACACACCTGGCGTGCGCGAGGTGCAGCTTGCCGATGTGGACGCAGGCATCGACATGCTGTTTGCCGATATTTTGGAACTGGGGGAAGGCTGCCATTTCCGCGATTGCACCCATAAAACCGAACCCAAATGCGCCGTGCAAGCCGCCATTGCGCGCGGCGAGGTTGACCCCGCCCGCCTTGAACGCTGGCGCAAATTGGTGGCCGAGGGCGCAGATAACGCCGCCGCCCTAACCCAAAGCCAAACCCGCGCAGCGGGGCGGCATACCAAGAAATCGGCGGCAAAGCACGGGCTGCGCGATTAGCCTTCGGTTGCGCTTGCCCCCCATCCGCCCTAGTCTGGCACAACCGAATCTTGCAGGCCCCCATGTCCGAAACAGGCGAAAAAACCTATCAGGTGCTGGCGCGCAAATACCGCCCCGCCACTTTTGCCGATTTGGTCGGGCAAGAGGCAATGGTGCGCACGCTGAAAAACGCGTTTGCGGCGGATCGTATCGCCCATGCCTTTATGATGACAGGTATTCGCGGCACAGGTAAAACCACGACCGCGCGGATTATTGCCAAAGGGCTGAATTGCGTGGGCGTGGACGGCAAAGGCGGCCCCACGACCGAACCTTGCGGGGTGTGCGAACCCTGCATCGCCATCGCCGAAGGGCGGCATGTGGATGTGATGGAAATGGACGCAGCATCGCGCACAGGCGTGGGCGATATGCGCGAAGTCATTGATTCTGTCCACTATCGCGCGGCATCGGCCCGCTATAAAATCTATATCATCGACGAAGTGCATATGCTGTCGAACGCCGCCTTCAACGCGCTTTTGAAAACGCTGGAAGAGCCGCCCGCGCATGTGAAATTCATTTTTGCGACCACCGAAATTCGCAAAGTGCCCGTCACAGTGCTGTCGCGCTGCCAACGGTTTGATCTGAAGCGGATCGAACCCGAAGTGCAGATGGCCCTACTGCGCAAAATCGCAAATGCCGAGGGCGCGCAAATTACCGATGGCGCGCTGGCGCTGATCGCCCGCGCGGCGGAAGGGTCTGCGCGCGATGCAACCAGCCTTTTGGATCAGGCCATATCCAACGGCGCGGGCGAAACCAGTGCCGATATGGTGCGCGCGATGTTGGGGCTGGCCGACCGTGGCCGCGTGTTGGATTTGTTCGATTTGATCCTGCGCGGCGATGCGGCGGGGGCGCTGGCGGAACTGGCCGCGCAATATTCCGATGGGGCCGACCCGATGGCCGTGCTGCGCGATTTGGCCGAAATCAGCCATTGGCTGTCGGTCGTCAAAATCTCGCCCGAAGCCGCCGATGACCCAACCACCCCGCAGGATGAGCGCGAGCGCGGGTTGAAAATGGCGCAGGCCGTGCCGATGCGCGCGCTGTCACGGGCGTGGCAGATGCTGCTAAAGGCATTGGAAGAGGTGGCGCTTGCCCCCAACGCCATGATGGCGGCAGAAATGGCCGTGATCCGCCTGACCCATGTCGCCGATCTGCCAGACCCTGAAACGCTGGTGCGGCGGTTGCAAAACGGCCCTGCGCCTGCGGCCAGTACTGGCCCCGTCGCAGGCGGCGCGCCCGCAGGCGGGCAAACCGTTCACAGCCCCATGCTGCGCCTTGCCCCATCTGCCCCCGCGCGCGGCGCGCCTGTGGCGCAGGCCCAGCCAGACCCGAATGCGCAGATCAGCCTGCTGGCCTTTGACCAAGTGGTCGATCTGATTCGCGCAAAACGCGATATGCTACTGCTGACCGAGGTCGAGCATGATCTACGCCTTGTCCGCTACGCCCCTGGCCGTATCGAATTTGAACCCGCCCCATCGGCAAAACCCGACCTTGCCGCGCGCCTGTCGCAGCGATTGCAGGGCTGGACTGGCCAGCGTTGGGGTGTGTCGGTTGTGGCAGGCGGTGGCGCGCCCACCATTGCCGAGGCGCGCGCGGCGCAAGACACCACCGCAAAGGTGCAGGCGCTGGATAACCCGCTTGTGCAGGCGGTGATGGCCGCCTTTCCCGCCGCCAAAATTACCGCCATTCGCCAGCCCGAAGCCGATGCGCCCACCACTTTGACCGCGATTGATGGACAAGACGCGGGCGACGATGTGATCGCCGATGATTGGGATCCGTTTGAAGATGATTAAAGGTGCGTCATGCTTAAGGGTTTAGGCGGGCTTGGCGATATGGCCAAAATGATGAAGGCCGCGCAGGCAATGCAAGCCCGCATCGCAGAATTGCAGCAGGCCCTTTCCCAAACCATCATCACAGGGGATGCGGGCGCGGGCCTTGTTTCGGTGCGCTGCACGGGCAAGGGGGATGTGATCGGCATCGACATCTCGCCCAATATTCTGCACGCTTCTGCGCAGGTGCAGGCGCAAGACCTGATTTTGGCCGCCATCCAAGATGCCCAGTCCCGCGCCCGCGCGCATATGATGGCCGAAATGGCCCGTATCGCGCAGGAACTGGGCCTGCCCCCCGATATGATGCTGCCAAACCTATGAGCGAGACGCGCGACATTGAAACGCTGATCGAGCTGATGTCCCGCCTGCCAGGGCTGGGGCCACGCTCGGCCCGCCGCGCGGTTTTGGCGCTGCTGAAAAAGCGGGGGCAGTTTATGGCCCCCCTTGCCACCGCCATGGCGCAGGTTGCGCTGACGGCCAAAGATTGCACCATTTGCGGCAATATCGGCCAGTCTGACATCTGCCCGATTTGCAGCGATCCTGCCCGCGACAATGGCGAGATTTGCGTGATCGAAGATGTGGCCGATCTGTGGGCCATGGAACGCGGCGGCGCGTTTCGCGGGCGCTATCACGTGCTGGGCGGCACGCTGTCGGTGCTGGACGATATGGGGCCAGACCAACTGGGCATCCCCCGCCTTACCGCGCGTGTGGCAGACACAGGCGCGCGCGAAGTGATCTTGGCCCTAAACGCCACGGTCGATGGCCAAACCACCGCCCATTACATCGCCGATGCCTTGGCGCAAACGGGCGTGTCCATCACCACCCTTGCCCAAGGCGTTCCCATCGGGGGGGAACTGAACTACTTAGACGATGGCACGATTGGGGCGGCGCTGCGGGCTCGGCGCAAGCTTTAGCTTTTGTTGCGGGCGCGGCGCAGGCTATAGCTTTTGGGCAACCTTCGCGCGAATTGCCGCATCAAAACATCTTGAAAACACAAATCGCCCCCATAATATAAGCAATGCGACGTGACTTCTCGATCCTGCTGCGCTTTCGGCCACAGCTTTTCGATCAAAGTGCGGGGCCAGGCCATTGCAATCTCGCGGATGGCAAAAAGGTAGGAGACGATCACGATGGCTAAGGGCACCGTGAAATGGTTTAACGAAACCAAAGGCTACGGCTTTATCGCCCCAGAAGGCGGGGCCAAGGATATCTTCGTGCATATCACCGCGTTGGAACGTGCGGGCTTGCGCGGGCTGAAAGACGGGCAAGCGGTGACGTTTGACGTGGAAGCAGGCCGCGACGGGCGCGAATCGGCGGTTAATCTGACGCTGGCGTAAGGCTGCGAACATTTTTGCAAAAGGCGGGGCATGTCCCCGCCTTTTTTGTTGGGGCTATGCGGCCCCGCTTACAGGCAGGCCCCGCGCCTTGCGCCGCGTGGCCACGGCATGGATCAGCGCCTTCGCCTCGGGCGGGGGCATTTGCTCGACCCGCGGGTAATCCACCCCGCCGTCTTGCCGCGCAAGCAAACCACAGCCCACCATGTCGCGCCGCAATAGCGCCGCATCGCCAAACAAATGCGCGCCATCGATCAACGCGCTGATCTGCCCTTCTTGCAGCTTTTGCCCCGCAGGCAGCGCCGCCCAAATCGCCCACAGCGCAAGGGTCTGCATAGACCGTTTTGCAGGCCAATGCGCCAGCCGCCCCAGCGGATCAAACTGCTGCAAGGCGCGGGCCACTTTGCGCGCGTCCACGGGTTGGGGCACGGGCGGCGGCACAGCCAAAGGCTTGGCCTTCACCATCGCCGCCCGCATATGTTGCACATTCTGAAACCCCGCTGCGCGCGCCAGCATGTTCATCAAAGTCAGATGTGAGGGGGCATTTTCGCCCAATTGCCGCGACAGCGCGCGGGTGAACTGCCCCAAATCGGGGGTATTCAAAGGAAGTGGTAAGTTCGTCATCATGCATCCCTAAGGTGCCGTGAACATCATCGGTCGCTGACTTAACGAAGCGGCGCCTTTGGGTGTGCGATGCCGATCCAAATTTGGCAGCTTTAGCTTTTCTTGCGAAACAGCGACGCCTTGGTGCTTGCCAACCGCCTACAAATTAGCGCGGTGCTGGGCCAATTGAAAGCATCATTTGCGCGCGCGCCAATTTGGCGGCATGATTGGCCAACTTTAGGAGCCACATGCCATGAACGCCCCCATGCACCCCAACCTAGCCCATTGGCCCCAGCGCATCGACCTTGCCGCCGCTTTTCGCTGGTGCGCGCAGTTGAACATGCACGAATCAGTGGCGAACCATTTCAGCCTTGCGGTTGGCGGCAGCCGATTCCTTATCAACCCTAACGGGCGACATTTTGCGCGCATCACGGCGTCTAGCCTTTTGGAAATTGACGCGGATGATCCTGCCACCATGGCCCGCCCCGATGCGCCCGACCCCACCGCGTGGGGCCTGCACGGCGCGCTGCACCGCGCCCTGCCCCATGCGCTGTGCGTGATGCATGTTCATTCCATCCATGCCACGGTTTTGGCCAGCCTTGCCGACAGCCGCCTGCCGCCCATCGACCAAAACTCGGCCATGTTCTTTGGCCGCCATGCAGTGGATGAATCCTATGGCGGCATGGCGTTTGAGGAGGAAGGCGCGCGCTGCGCCGCCCTGCTGGCCGATCCCAAAATGAACACGCTGGTTATGGGCAACCACGGCGTTTTGGTGGTTGGCCGCACCGTCGCCGAAACCTTCAACCGCCTGTATTATTTTGAACGCGCAGCGGAAACCTATATCCGCGCGCTGCAAACGGGCCAGCCCCTGCGCGTGATGCCAGATGACATTGCCGAAAAAACGGCCCGCGAATGGGAAGACTATCCCAATTTCGCGCAGGCGCATCTGCGCGAGATTAAGGCGCTGCTGGATACCACAAGCCCTGATTATGCCAACTGATAAGGCATGGACGGCGTGAAAAAAAAGCGCGCATTGAGTCGATTTTAGAAAGCAATAGTTAACCAAAGCCCCTATAGAGTGGCGCTGCACTATGTAGGAGCCTGCCCATGACCAAAAAGCCCAACATCCTGATTGTCATGGTAGATCAGCTGACGGGAACACTGTTTCCCGATGGGCCCGCGCCGTTTTTGCATGTGCCGAACCTGCGCAAATTGGCCGATCATTCGGTGCGCTTTGGCAATGCTTACACCGCCTCGCCGCTGTGCGCGCCTGCGCGGGCGTCTTTCATGTCGGGCCAGTTGCCGCGCCGCACGCGGGTGTATGACAACGCCGCCGAATTTGCATCTGACATTCCCACCTATGCCCACCATCTGCGCCGCGCGGGGTATCAAACCATCCTATCGGGCAAGATGCACTTTGTTGGGCCAGACCAAATGCACGGGTTTGAACAGCGCCTGACCACCGATATTTACCCCGCCGATTTTGGTTGGACACCCGATTACCGCAAACCGGGCGAGCGGATTGATTGGTGGTATCATAACCTTGGCTCTGTCACGGGCGCGGGTGTGGCCGAAATTACCAACCAGTTGGAATATGACGATGACGTCTGCCACGAGGCGGTTCAGAAAATCTATGACCTTTCGCGCGGGGCAGATGCGCGGCCTTGGTGCCTGACCGTTTCCTTTACCCACCCGCATGACCCCTTCGTCGCCCGCCGCAGATACTGGGATTTGTACGAAGGCGCGCCCGAATGCGAACCGCCCGAAGCCATGGAATATGACGATATGGATCCCCATTCCCAGCGCCTGATGGATGCCTGCGATTGGCGCGGGATGGAGGTAACGCCCGATCATATCCGCCGCGCACGGCAGGGGTATTTTGCCAATATATCTTATGTCGATGATAAGATTGGCGAGATTTTCGATGCGCTGGATGCGTCCCGCCAAGAGGCGATTGTGGTGTTCCTATCCGATCATGGCGAAATGCTAGGCCGCAAAGGGCTGTGGTTTAAGATGAATTTCTTTGAAGGTGCGGCGCGCGTGCCTTTGATGATCATGTCGCCCAATCTTGCCGCTGGGCTAATTGAAACGCCTGTCTCGACGCTGGATGTGCTGCCGACCTTGTGCGATTTGGCAGGGGTGATGATGGCCGATATTGAACCATGGACAGATGGGCAAAGCCTTGTGCCGCTGGCCTTGGGGGCCGCGCGCGATGCGCCCGTGGCCATGGAATACGCCGCCGAAGGCACCATCACCCCCATGGTCGCCCTGCGCCAAGGCGCGTGGAAATACGTCCACTGCCTTGCCGACCCTGACCAATTGTTCGATTTGGCCAGCGACCCTGACGAGGAGGTCAACCTCGCAGGCGATCCGCGCGCGGCTGAAGTTTTGGCGCATTTTCAAAACATGGTGGCTGAACGCTGGGATTTGCCCGTTTACGACGAAGAGGTGCGCGCCAGCCAAGCTCGCCGTTGGGTGGTGTATGAGGCGCTGCGATCGGGGGCCTATTACCCGTGGGATTACCAACCCCTGCGCGCGGCATCCGAGAGATACATGCGCAACCACATGGATTTGAACGTTTTGGAGGAAAGCAAACGCTTTCCGCGCGGCGAGTAGCGGTGGTGGGTCAGCCCTTTTGCTTGGCCCGCTGCGCATCGACATAGGCGCGCAGAACGGCGTGCATCCGCGTCAAATGCCCCGCGCCTTGGGATTTGAAGAATTCCAAAATGTCGGGGTCAACCCGCATAGAAATGGTGGATTTAACAAGCGGCGCTTGCAATGTGGCGCTGTCCCAAAACCCTTCGGGCATTTCTTCTATGGGTACGTCTGCGCGCGTGGGCACAACTTCGCCGCGTGCGCGCATGGCGCGAATATCATCGATTGAGAATGTTTTGATATCGCTCAATTTCCTTACTCCCAGCCCTTCGCGCCGAAATCAGCCGAATCTTGTCGCCTCGCTGCGTGTAGATCACCACGTAGGCAACCTCGCGCACATAGCCCAGCGCGGCAAACCGCACCTCGCCGTAATCCGTTCGCCGATCAATACGCGAGATAAAGAAATCCGCGAAAATCTCGGCAGCTTCGACCAAATCAACCCCGTGTTTATGTAGGTTGGCCTGACGTTTGGTTTCGTCCATTTCGAACAAGGCAACCTCGTCGGGTAAATCTTCTTACCCAATGAACTGCCAAATCAATGCGAAATCAACTCATGGGTGTGATGTATACACAAAACGTATATACGCGTCAACCCCCCGCCCCTACCCACGCTGGCGATCCGCAGGATAAACCCCCAAGATATTCAACGACGATGTGAAATACCGCAGCTCCTCTAGCGCCCGCGCAACGGGGGCATCTTCGGGGTGGCCTTCGATATCGGCATAGAACTCGGTCGCGGTGAAACTGCCGCCCACCATATAGCTTTCCAGCTTGGTCATGTTCACGCCATTGGTGGCAAAGCCGCCCAGCGCCTTATACAAAGCGGCGGGGATGTTGCGCACGCGGAAGGTAAAGGTGGTCATCATCAGCCCACCGCGCCGCGAATGATCCGCCACCCGCCCCATCACCAAAAACCGCGTGGTGTTGTTTTTATGATCTTCAATCTGGGGCGCAATCACATCCAGCCCATAAATCTGCGCGGCAAGTTCGCTTGCCAGCGCGGCGCGGGTCACATCACCCAATTCTGCCACTTCACGCGCCGCGCGGGCATTGTCCGACGAAACCTTGCCCTTAATCCCATGCTCTCGCAAAAACCCCGCGCATTGGGGCAGTATCACCACATGGCCATGCGCCTCGGCGATCTGATCCAGCTTTGCGCCGCGCACGCCCAGCAGGTTCACATGCACGCGCACAAACGCCTCGTCCACAATATGCAGCCCCGCTTTTGGCAGCAGCGAATGCACATCGGCCACGCGCCCATAGGTCGAATTTTCCACCGCCAGCATGGCCAAATCGGCCCCGCCTGCTTGGGTAACCTCGACCACCTCTTCAAAGGTGGCGCAGGGCAGCGGGGTAAAATCGGGCCGCGCCTGCACGCAGGCCTGATGCGAATAGGCCCCCATTTCCCCCTGAAACGCGATTTTGCCTGCCATTTCATTCAACTCCGCCAGAAAAACCCATCAAAGGGTCAATTGGTCGCGCTACTACACCTTGAATTGCCATGGGGGAAGCGGGTAGATAGGCGCAAACTTGAATAAGCCGCATCTGTGGCTGCGCTGGCGATAAGGAAAGCAAGACATGTTCGATACGATGACCCTAACCAAAGTGACCGCATCGGTATGCGGGGCATTGTTGTTCTTTTTGCTGGGCGGTTGGGCGGCTGATGCGCTGTATTCCACCAAATCAGGCGGGCATGGCGACGAAATGGCACAGGCCTACGTCATCGACACGGGCGCAGAAGAAACAACCGAAGTCGCTGAAGAAGGGCCCGATTTTGCAACTGTCTTCGCCTCGGCTGATGCAGCGGCGGGCGAAAAGGTGTTTGGCAAATGCAAAGCCTGCCACAAGCTGGATGGCAGCGATGGCACTGGCCCCCATTTGAACGGTGTTGTTGACCGCGCCAAAGCCGCTTCGGCAGGCTTTGCCTATTCCGAAGCGGCTCTTGCCGTGGCAGATCAGGCGTGGACACCCGAAAATCTGAACGGATTTTTGGAAAACCCCAAGGGCTATATGCCTGGTACGAAAATGTCCTTCGCTGGCCTGCCCAAAGTGGAAGATCGCGCGAACCTGATCGCCTATTTGGCGACCGTGCAGTAAACCTGCCCGTATTTTCGCCAAAAGGCCGCGCCACGGGTGCGGCCTTTTGCATTTGCGCCCCGCTCACGCAAATGTGCCCCCAATCTTACCTTGTGGCACGCCCCTTTTCCGATTTATGCTTTGCCCCAAATAAAGCGAAGGTGCCCAGCAAATCCGCGCGGCGCGCCCGCACCCAACAGGAGGCCAAACGCATGACAGCCAAAGTCCTATCTTTGCCCACCCCCCACCGCCGTATGGCCCTTGCCACAGGGGCGGCGCTGATCGCCTGCGCGCTGCTGGCCGCAGGGCAGGCCCGCGCGCAAGACACCATCATCGCGCATGGCATTTCCACCTTTGGCAATTTGAACCTGCCCGCAGATTATGCGAACCTACCCTATGTCAACCCAAACGCCCCCAAAGGCGGCGAAATTTCGATTGCCGCGCTGGGCACCTTTGACAGCCTGAACCCCTATTCGGTAAAGGGCACCGCCAGCAGCCTTGGGTCGGCCTTTTACGAGTCTATCCTGACAGGCACGGCGGATGAGATTGGCGCGTCCTACTGCCTGCTGTGCGAGACTATGGAATACCCCGCCGACCGTTCCTTTGTGATTTTCAACCTGCGCAAAGATGTGAAGTTTTCCGATGGCAGCCCACTGACCGCCGCCGATGTGGTCTTTTCCTACGAGTTGTTCCGCGACAAAGGCATTGCTGAATTCCGCACTGTGGCCAATGAAAAATTCCAAAGCGTCGAGGCCATTGACGATCACACCGTCAAGTTCACCTTCACCCCTGGCACCGCCATGCGCGACATGCCGGCCACTGCGGGCGGGCTGACAATTGTATCGAAAGCCGATTATACGGCCAACAACCGCGATCTAGAGGAAAGTTCGCTAGAACCGATGCTGGGCACGGGTGCCTATGTGCTGGACAGCCTGCGGCCGGGCCAGCAGATTATCCTAAAGCGCAATCCAGATTATTGGGGTGCAAACCACCCAATGATGATTGGCCGCAGCAATTTCGATGCCATCCGCGTGGAATACTTCGGCGATACCAACGCCGCCTTTGAAGGGTTCAAATCGGGCGTCTTCACATTCCAAAACGAATCCTCGTCCAAACAATGGGCGACCGCCTATGATTTTGACAATCTGAAAAGCGGCGCGGTGATAAAGGCCGAACTGCCCAACGGGTCTATCGCCAGCACGCAAAGCTTTATCTTCAACCTGCGGCGCGACAAATTCCAAGACATCCGCGTGCGTCAGGCGATTGGCCTGATGTTCAATTTTGAATGGTCGAACCAGACGCTGTTTTATGATCTTTATGCGCGCGTGCCGTCGTTCTTTGCCAATACCGCGATGGAGGCGAAAGGCGCGCCAACCCCCGAAGAAATCGCCCTTTTGCAACCGCTTGTCGATGAGGGCTTGCTGGATGCCAGCATCCTAACGGCGGATGCCGTGCTGCCCCCTGTGTCGGGCGTGGAGGCGAACCTAGACCGCACCAACCTGCGCGCGGCATCCGCCCTGCTGGACGAAGCCGGCTGGCCTGCTGGCGCAAACGGGATGCGCGCGAACGCGGCGGGCGAAAAGCTGACGGTCGAGTTTCTAAACGCCAGCCCCGCCTTTGAACGCATCATCTCGCCCTATGTCGAAAACCTGCGCGCACTGGGGGTGGATGCGGTGCTGACCACTGTTGACCCCGCGCAATTCAGCCAGCGCGTCGATCCGCCTGCGTTTGATTTTGATATGATTACTGCAAACCCGATCAATGGGTACGAGCCTGGGGCCGAAATGCAGCAGGGCTATGCCTCTGCCACCAAAGACAATTCCACCCGCAACCGCATGGGGCTGGCGAACCCCGCCGTCGATAAACTGCTGGACGCCATCGATGCGGCGGATACCCGCGAAAAGTTGGACATTGCCGCGCGCACCCTTGACCGCGTGCTGCGCACCACCGCCTTCAACGTGCCGCAGTGGTACAAAGATGTGCATACCGTGGCCTATTACGACCAATACGGTTTTCCAAACCCACTGCCGCCCTATTCCTTGGGCAACCTTGATTTTTGGTGGTTCGATCAGGCTAAGGCTGACAAGCTGAAGGCAGACGGCGTTCTGAAATAGCATGATTTCCTATATCCTGCGCCGATTGATTCTGGTGATCCCGACATTGTTCGGGATCATGCTGATCAATTTCGCGCTAACCCAATTGGTGCCCGGCGGCCCGATTGACCAGATCGAAGCGCGGCTAGAAGGCGAGGGCGACGCGATGGAAGCCGTCCGCGGCAGCGGCGATCCCACCAGCGAGGGCGAGGCGGGCGGAACCTATGTCGGCGCGCGCGGGCTGCCGCCTGAGTTTTTGGCGAAGCTAGAGGTAGAGTTTGGCTTTGCCCGTTTCATCTGCCCCGAAGGGTATAACGGAACACTTGTTCAGCAGGCGCAAGATTGCGAAAAGGAAGCGATCCCAACAGTCGAGCGGTTCTTCATTATGATGGGCAAATTCCTGCGGTTCGACTTTGGGGAAAGCTATTTCCGCAGCGCATCGGTGATGGAACTGATCATCGAAAAACTGCCCGTGTCCATCACCCTTGGCCTGTGGTCAACGCTGCTGGCCTATATCATTTCCATACCCTTAGGCATTCGCAAAGCCGTGCGCGATGGGTCGCGCTTTGACAGTTGGACAAGCGGCATCATCATCGCGGCCTATGCCATCCCCAGCCTTTTGGTGGCGGTCATGCTGCTGGTTCTGTTTGCAGGCGGGTCTTATTGGCAAATCTTCCCCCTGCGCGGGCTAACCAGCAGCAATTGGGCCGAACTTTCTCCCATCGGCAAGGTTCTGGATTACCTTTGGCACATCGCCCTGCCCGTCACCGCCAGCACCATCGCCAGCTTTGCCACGCTGACGCTTTTGACCAAAAACAGCTTTCTGGACGAGGTGAAAAAGCAATATGTCATGACCGCCCGCGCCAAGGGCCTGCCCGAACGGCGGGTGCTTTATGGACATGTGTTCAGAAACGCGATGCTGATTGT
>JAIXVS010000161.1 GCA_027482795.1 Rhodobacter sp. | reverse complement strand
GTACCGTCTTGAAGGCCCTGCTTGCTGGTCAAGCGGGGCCTTTGGCGTTTTGCGCGCGCTTGCCTAAAATCGCGGCGATCTGACACCTTGGCCTTTGGGCCGCCGCGCCATATAAGCACG
The DNA here is from genome assembly GCA_027482795.1 of Rhodobacter sp. GTDB lineage: Bacteria > Pseudomonadota > Alphaproteobacteria > Rhodobacterales > Rhodobacteraceae > Cypionkella. Next base: position 9,226 of record JAIXVS010000161.1, on the reverse strand, counting down.
CCATGATGTTGCGAAGCCTGTTCACCTTTTTCTTTGCCATTCTTCTGTCGCTGACATCCGTCACGTTGGCAGTGGGGCAGCACGCCATGCCGCAAGGCATGACGATGGTGATTTGCACCGATCTGGGCGCGCAAACTGTGACGTTGGATGCCAATGGCAACCCCGTTCAGCCTGCACATTCTTGTATTGATTGCAATGCCGCGCCCAGCGCGCAGGCCCTTGCACCCGCACTGCAACTGCCCTTGCCGCCCTTGGTTGCATTGGGGAATTTGTCGCAGTCTGAACCCGTGGCTGTGCCAAGCCGCATCCGGCCGCAAGCCCATGCGCGCGGCCCCCCTTTGGATGATGTGATCTAACCCTTTCTCACATCAAACCAAGGATTTACAAATGAACCGCCTACAAACTGCCATGGCAGCAATAGCTGCCCTTATCGCCCTGCCCGCATTCGCCCATGACGGCGTGCATATCAATAACCCATACGCTCGCGTGATCGGCGGGGTTGGTGCATCGGGCGCGGTGTTTTTTGAAATTGAAAACCACCAAGACGTCGATGACCGTCTGATTTCCGTGACCACGGATGTGGCCGAAAAGGCCGAGTTGCACACCCATAAAGAAGAAGGCGGCGTCATGAAAATGATGCATGTGCCCGAAGGGTTTGCCGTACCTGCACTGGGCTTTCACAGCCTAGCGCGGGGCGGTGATCATGTCATGCTGATGGGCCTTAAATCTGAATTGAAGAACGGCGATGTCATTGACTTGACCCTTACCTTTGAGCGCGCGGGCGAGGTGCCTGTGCAGGCGGTGATAGACAATGACCGCAAGCCAGAAGACGGCGCGATAGGGCACGACATGGACGGCCACGACATGGGCAACCATGATGCAAACGCGCATGGCACTGCGGGCCATGATGCCCATGCTGCCCACAGCGGCGGCGATGCGGCTATGGTCGATACCAGTGGCATGACTGACCCAGAGGCGATTGCCGCCATCATGAAGGCGCAATTTGAAACCCCCCAAAGCCCGCTGACAATTGATCCGATCATTGTTGAGGGCGATCATGCGCTGGCCTCTTGGGCGCAGGATGGCAAGGGCGGGCGCGCCTTGTTAGAGCGCCGCGATGGTGCATGGGTGATCGTTTTGTGCGGTGGTGCCGATCTGCGGATGCCCGAATTTCTGGGCAAAAACGGCGTATCTGCCGCCGATAAACTCTCGGCCTTGTTCAACAGCGCCGAGGACGCGCTGGGCGAAGATCAAGTGAACCTTTATTCGTCCTTCGAGGGCGTCGTGATGATCTCGCCAAAGCACTAATCCTTTGCAAATAGGGGGCAGGGCCGCAGCCTTGCCCCCTAATTCGCCAACCTACGCGCCGCTGCTCGCCCTGCCCATTGGCCTGTGGCCCATGCCGCTGTCAGCAGATAGCCGCCTGTCGGGGCCTCCCAATCTAGCATTTCGCCGCAGGCGAACAGGTTTGGAATGGCGCGCAGTTCTAAATCCGCCGTCAGGCTTTGTGCGGTAATTCCACCTGCAACCGAAATCGCCTCATCCAGCGGGCGGGGGCCTATCAGGCGCGGGGCTAGGTGTTTCACAGCGTCTTCAATCGGGGCATCGCGGGCAAATTCCTGAACTAAGGCTACTGCATGCGGCGAAAGGCCCAGTTTGCGCAAACGGTTCGCCCGTGTCTCGCCGCGCTTCATTTTGGCCAGCTTTACGGTGATCTCTTCGGCGCTGGTGTCTGGCATCAGGTCAATCTCCAGCGCCCCGCCCTTGCGCAGGGCGCGCGATACGGCGTAAATTCCGCCGCCTTCCAGCCCGCGCTGCGAAATTACAAATTCGCCGTGTTCGTTCTGATCGCCAACGCGTAGGGCCGCGCCTTTAATCGCCTGCCCAAAATGCCGCGCCATATGCGCCGACCAGTCCACGGAAAATCCCATATTCGCGGGCTGCCACGGGACAATCTGCACGCCCTTATCGGCCAAAATCCCCGTCCATGCGCCGTCAGAGCCCAGCCGCGCCCAAGACGCGCCGCCCAGTGCCAGTACGCAGACCTTGGGGCGCAAAACCTGTGCGCCATGTGGGGTGTCAAAGACATAGCCGCCGTCGCCATTAAGCCCCGTCCAGCGCCAGCGCGTGCGCAGGTCTACCCTCGCCGCGCCAAGCCGCCCCAGCCATGCCCGCAGCAGGGGGGATGCTTTCATGTCGCGCGGAAACACCCGCCCCGATGTGCCTGTAAACACTTCGATCCCCAAAGCGCGTGTCCAAATCACCATCTCGCGCGGGCCAAACCCTGCCAGAATGGGGGCCAAAAGGGGGCTGTTATAGGCGGCAATAAACGCCTCGGGCGGCTGATCTTTGGTGATGTTCAGCCCCGATTTTCCCGCCATCAGCAACTTGCGCGCGGGGCTTGGCTTGGCCTCGCAGATTACCACCTTTGCCCCGCCTTTGGCCAATTCTTCGGCAGCCATCAGCCCCGCTGGGCCTGCGCCGATAACCAATGCTTCAATGCTGGCCGTGGACATGGCGAAACTTTCCCTTACCTATCGTCCAGACTTGGCGCAGAACGGCGAAAGGCACAAGCATGAGCGATGATCCCACCCCCATTTGCCCGCTGTGCCTGCGCCCCATCCCACAAGGCGCGCCGCAAAGCCTGCATCATCTTATCCCCAAACTAAAGGGCGGCAAGGGTGGGCCAGTGGTGCTGTTGCACCACATTTGCCACAAGGAAATCCATGCGCGGTTTTCCGAAGCCGATTTGGCACGGCGGCTGAACACACCCGAAACCCTGCGCGCAGCCCCAGAATTGCAGGAGTTTTTGGACTGGATCGCGCGCCGCCCGCCCGAATTTACCAGCAGGGTCAAGGGCGGCGGGCGGCGTTAGGGGATCAACGCCTTAATCGCCGCGACATGTTCAGGCGTGGCCGCAAGCGCGTCTTGCGCCAAGGTTTTTGCGGCGTCCATCAACCCGCCCTGCGGCACGATGCGGTCAATCAGGCCCCACGCCAATGCCTCGGCCGCGTCAATCTTGGCCCCGCCCAGCAAAATCATCTTGGCGCGGGCGGGCCCGATAAGGGCGGCTAGGCGGGCAGGGTCGGATGGCTGCGGCAAGTAACCCAGCCGCATGACGGGATAGAAAAACTTGGCCCCCGCCACGGCCAGCCTGATATCGCAGGCCAGCGCCATGCCAAAGGCACCGCCTGCCAAGGTGCCGTTTAGCGCGGCGATGGTCAGGCAGGGCAGGGCGGCAATGCGCGATGACAGCGCCTGCCACACCCCATCGGTCGCGAGCCCTGCGCGGGCGGCATCCAGATCTGCCCCTGCGCTGAACACCGCGCCTTGCCCAGTCAGAACCACGGCGCGGGCAGATGGCGCGTCAAAAGCGGCGTGCAAATCCAAAAGCATCGCGCGCGTCAGCGCGTTGGCCTTTTCTGCACGGTTTATCGTGATAATCCGCATATCCCCTTGATCGGCAACCTCTATCACGGACCAACCCCCACCTTAGCGCGCACATCGGTATCGCGCAGCGATACATCGCGGCCCAGCCATGCATCGGCCCCCGCCCCGCACATCCAGACCAGCGCTTTGGCCGCCCAGTCTGGCGGGATATGCGCCGATGGGCCCAGCTGCGAGACGGGGTTAATGCCCGATGCTTTGATGACCACCTGCATGTCTGTGGCCACAGTGCCAGGTGATAGGCCCAAAACGCGCAAGCCATGCGCGGCTTCTTCCAAATGCGCCACGCGCGTCAGCATCAGCGCGCCTGCCTTGCTGGCGCAATAGGCGCTCCACCCCTCCATCGGGTTTACGGCTGCGCCAGAGGAGACGGTGATGATCGTTCCATGCCCCTGCGCGCGCATGATGGGGATCGCGGCGCGCATCCCGTGGAATACCCCGCGCAGGTTGGTATCCATCGCCTTTGCCCATTCTGTAGGGTCTGCGCTGTGCAAATGCGCGATGGGGGTAATGATGCCTGCATTGTTCACCAGCACGTCCAGCCTGCCCGCCCAATCGACCGCCGCCTGAACAGCACCTTGCACTTGGGCAAAGTCGCCCACATCGCAGGTGATGGCCCGTGCCTGCGGCCCAAGGTCTGCCGCCAAATCTGCAAGCTTCTCTGCGCGCCGCGCCGCCAGCACAACCTTTGCCCCCGCCGCCACAAAGGCCCGCGCGCCTGCCGCCCCAATTCCCGCGCTGGCCCCCGTAATCAGCACGCATTTGCCCGATAAATCCTGCATATTCTTTCCTTTTTCCGCCGAAAGCGCGGCAAAGCATTGACCCCGCCCCGTGCTGGCGCAATGCTGCACCGAACCGCAGCAAAGCGAAAGAGGCCAGCGATGCAGTCACACGCCAAATCACCGTCTGTTTTTGCCGTATTAATGGCCTGCGCGCCGTGGCCCGCATTGGCCGATGTCACCCCCGAAGAGGTGTGGCAAAACTGGCAAGATGCCAGCGCCGCCATGGGCCAAACCGTGGTTGCAGGCAGCGTGGCGCGCGATGGTGATGTATTGACCATCGACGCAGTCACCATTGCCAGCGCGGCCAATGGCGTAACCGCCGAAGGCAGCATTGAGCAGATTTTGATGGAAGATCAGGGTGATGGTACAGTTCTGGTCACCATGTCGCCCGACTATCCGCTAAAAATGCGCCTGCCCGCGATGGACGCAGGCAAGCCCGAGGTTGAGCTGGACATTCTGGTCACGCAAACCGATTTGCGCATGATCGCCAGTGGCGATGCGGACGCGATCAGCTATGATCTGACGGCCCCGTCGATCAAAGTGAAACTTGACCGCATTGCAGGCGCTGATGGGCAAGAGGCAAACCTAACCGTCGATGCCACCATCACAGATGTTGCGGGCACCTATGGCACGCGCAAAACGGATGCGGGGTTGCAGGCCGACAGTGACATTACTGCGGGCGGCATGGCGCTGGCCGTGGTTGGGGCAAACCTTGCCCAGCAATCGGAATTTCGCGCCACGGCGGCGATGACGGGCCTTGCGCTGAAATCTTCTGGCGCGCTGATGGGGGCTGCTTTGGCCGCAGGTGCAGACCCGCAAATTATGGCGGCCATGGAAAACTCTAGCGACATGGCAACAGAAACGACCGAATTCACCTTTGAAGTGGCCGAGCCTTATGGGACGACATCTGCATCAGGAACTTTGGGCAAAGGGCAGCTAATCGCAAATACTTTGGGCGGGGTGATGGATTTTTCCCTCGCCCAATCGGATGCGGCTGTTACGGTGAATACCCCATCTGTTCCTGTGCCTGATATGGCGATTGCGCTGGATAAGTTTGCCATCGCGCTGACCGCGCCCATTACGCCCAGCGAAGCGGCGCTGCCCTTTGCGTTTTCGACCGAACTGGCAAATCTAAGCTTGTCCGATGCGCTGTGGGCCATGTTCGACCCGACAGCTGCTTTACCGCGCGATCCGATCAATTTGGTGATTGATAGCGAAGGCACAACCAAGCTGAACGCCATGCCAACGGACCCAACTGCTGCGCCGATGATGCCTGCGGAACTGGAAACGCTAAACCTAAAAGCCCTGCGCCTTTCGGTGGCGGGCGCGGAACTGACAGGGGCGGGCGCCAGCACCTTTACCCCCGATCAAAACGGCACTCCCAGCCCCAATGCCAAGCTGGATTTCACGCTGACGGGCGCGAATGGGCTGATGAACAAGCTTGTCGCATCGGGGTTGGTATCGCCCGAAATGCTGACCTTTCCGCGTATGATGCTGGCCATGGTCGCAAGCCCTATGACCGATGGATCGGATGGCTATACATCCACCATCGAAATTCAGGACAAGGCCGTGTCAGCCAATGGTCAAGTGCTGTATCAACTGCCATAAGGGCAAGGGTTCTTGGGGTAGGATAGCACAATGACGACTGATCTTGCGGGTTTGACAGATGCGCTGCTGACCGCTGCGCGCGGCGCTGGGGCAGAAGCTGCCGATGCGATGGCCCTATCTGGCGCGGCCCTTTCGGTGGATATCCGCAAAGGCGCGCTAGAGCAGGCCGAACGCGCCGAATCGATCGAGATTGGCCTGCGTGTGCTGATCGGCGGGCGGCAAGCTTGCGTATCGGCATCTGACATTTCGGCGCGCACCATTTCGGAACTGGCCGCGCGCGGCGTGGCCATGGCGCGCGAGGCCCCCGAAGACCCTTATGCAGGGCTGGCAGACCCCGCGCAATTGGCCAAAGGTTGGGATTTGGCCGCACTGGATCTGCACGAGGATGCCCCCGAAACGGGCGCGGGCGAATTGCAGGATATGGCCCGCGCGGTTGAAGGTACTGCGATGGGCATCGCGGGCATTACTCAAGTAGAAGCTTCCGCCAGCCACAGCCGCCGCGCGGTGCATTTGGCGGGTAGCCAAGGCTTTTCGGGCGGCTATGCGCGGTCTAGCACATCGGTTTCTGCTGTGGCTTTTACGGGCCAAGGCACCGCGATGGAGCGTGATTACGCAGGCGAGGGGCGCATTTACCGCGCCGATTTGCCCGATTTGGCGGGTATTGGCACGCTTGCCGCCACCCGCGCGCTGGCCCGTGCGGGCGCGCGCAAACCTGCCACGGGAACCTTTCCCGTGCTGTTTGACGAACGTGTTGCCAGCAGCCTGATTGGCCATTTGCTGATGGCGATCAACGGCGCGTCCATTGCGCGCGGCGCGTCTTGGGCGCTGGATTTGCTGGGGCGGCAGGTGCTGCCTGCGGATCTGTCGCTGATTGAGGACCCGCTGCGCCCGCGCATATCTGGCAGCCGCCCGTTTGATGGCGAAGGTCTGCCGTCGGCCCGCCGTTTGGTGGTGGAAAGCGGGGTGCTGATGGGCTGGACGCTGGATTTGGCATCGGCGCGAAAACTGGGGATGCAAAGCACGGCCAGTGCAGCGCGCGGCACCTCTGCGCCGCCTTCGCCGTCGTCGAGCAATATTGACTTGACGCAGGGCAGCAAGTCGCAGGCAGAATTACTGGCCGATATGGGCACGGGGCTGCTGATCACCTCGATGATTGGCAGCACGATCAACCCCACCACTGGCGACTATTCGCGCGGGGCGGCGGGGTTTTGGGTGGAGGGCGGGCAGGTTCAATACCCTGTGAACGAATGCACCATCGCGGGCAATTTGAAAGACATGTTGCTGCGCATTATCCCCGCCAATGACGCGCGCGCGCATCTGTCTACCCGCGTGCCCAGCCTGCTGGTGGACGGTATGGTGATTGCGGGGGCGTAACACCTTTGCGCGCAGGTAATCGAAAAAGGCCGCCCAACTGGGCGGCCTTTTTGTTACTTTTTCTTTGGTGGCACAAAACGCTTTGATGTATCGCGCGCATCCGCCTTTGGCTTATCTACCTTGCCCTTGAATGCAGGCTTTCCGCTGGGTTTGCCGTCATAGGCCTTGCCCTCGGCCGCGTGGCTTTTGAACCCTGCTGCGCGGGCGGGCGCGTCTTTGCCGCCGCCGTGGGATTTAAACCCTGCTGATCGGGGGGCAAAGGGTTTGGCATCGCCAAAATCGCGGGCTCCTTCCTTTTTGACATAGGGTTTTGCCCCATCTTCGCGTTTGGCATAAGGCTTGGCCGCTGGTGCCCCGTCACCCGTTTTGGCATAGGGCTTTGGCGCGTAGGGTTTTGCCGCATCATCCCGCTTGGCATAGGGTTTAGCGCCATAAGGTTTGTCGCCATCTTCGCGCTTGGCGTAGGGCTTTGCGCCATAGGGCTTGTCCGCGCTTTTCGCGCCGTAAGGTTTGGCCCCGTAAGGTTTGGCATCGCCCTTGGGCGCATAGGGTTTGCCGCCCTCTTCGCGTTTGGCATAGGGCTTACGCTCGGCCTTGGGTGCAGGGGCCTCGCTTGGGGCGCGGTCTGATCCGCCCAAGGGATTGTAAGCGGCAGCGTATCCGCCGTCATCTTCCACCATGCGGGCGGGTTTGGGGGTATAGGCGGGTTTGTCCGCGCGGGGCGCGCGGGCGGGCTTATCGTCATATGATTTGGCCGCATAGGGTTTGTCGCCATCACCCTGCTTGGCATAGGGTTTTGCCGCAGGCTTGCTGCGCGGTTTATCACCAAAGCTGCCCTCGCTGCGGGGGGCGCGTTCGGGGCGGTCAAGGCTTGGCTCGCCATCCAGCCGCGCCATTTGCACGCCGCTTTCCAGCTCTAGCCCCGCGCCAAACTTGCCCGCCTGCGCGGCTGCAATCTGAACAAAGGTTTGGTTTTCTTGCACGCGGATTGCGCCGATGGAATCCTTGGCAATGCCGCCCGCATCGCAGATTTTTGGCAGCAGCCAGCGCGCTTCGGCGCGTCCAGAACGGCCCACGGAAAGCGAGAACCAGACCGATGGGCCAAATTCGCCGCGCTCGCGCGGGGCGCTGTCTTTGGGTGGGCCTGCTTGGTCGGACAGAACATCAGGGGCAGACCGCCCTTCGCGCCACATGCGCACAAAGGCGGCGGCGGTTTGCGCGGGGCCGTAACGGTCGACCAAGCTTTGTGCCAGTTCGGCATCGTCGCCCAGAGGGGCCTGCAAGAACGGGTGTTCGGCAAGGCGCAAATCCTCGCGCCCTTGCACGTCATCGGCGCTGGGCGCTGGGCCCCATTCGGCCACAACTTTGGCCCCTTGCAGCAGGCGCTGGGCCTTTTTGAATTCGGACGGGGATACAATCAGCGCCGAAACCCCTTTCGACCCCGCCCGCCCTGTGCGGCCAGAGCGGTGCAGCAGCGTTTCGGAATTGGACGGAAGATCGGCATGGATCACCAGATCCAGCCCCTTAAGGTCAATCCCGCGCGCGGCAACGTCAGTGGCCACGCACACGCGCGCACGGCCATCACGCAGCGATTGCAGCGCCAGCGTGCGTTCAGATTGCGAAAGCTCCCCCGACAGGGCCACCACCTGAAAGCCGCGATTGCCCATGCGGGCCAGCAACTGGTTTACATTGGCGCGGGTTTTGCAAAACACAATCGCTGCGCGCGCATCGTAATAGCGCAGCGCGTTGAAAATGGCATGTTCGCGGTCGCGCACGGCCACCGAATAGGCGCGGTATTCAATATCGACATGCTGTTTTGCCTCGCCTTGGGCGGCAATGCGCAGCGCGTCGCGTTGAAAATCACCCGCCAGTTTGGCAATTTCTTTGGGCACGGTTGCCGAAAACATCAGGGTGCGGCGATCTTCTGGCGCGGCTTGCAGGATGAATTCCAAATCTTCGCGGAACCCCAAATCTAGCATCTCATCCGCCTCGTCCAGCACGGCGGCGCGCAGGCC
>JAIXVS010000064.1 GCA_027482795.1 Rhodobacter sp. | reverse complement strand
CTGTCATCTGGGGCTGGCTGAATGCCAAGATCGCCCTGATCGCGCTGCTGGGTCTGGTGGCTGGTCAAGCTGTGGTTTGGTACACGGGCCAGTTCTATGCCCTGTTCTTCCTGCAAAACGTCATCAAAGTTGACAGCTTCTCGGCCAACGTGTTCGTGGCTTGGTCGCTGATCATGGGCACGCCTTTCTTCTTGGTGTTCGGCGCGCTGTCCGACCGTATCGGCCGCAAGCCCATCATCTTGGCTGGCTGCTTGATCGCGGCACTGACCTACAAGTTCGTGTTCCCACTGTTGACGCAAACCGCAAACCCAGTTCTGTATGCGGCGCACCAGACTGTTGTTACGGTTACGGCTGATCCTGCGGATTGCTCGTTCCAGTTCAACCCTGTTGGCACGGCGAAATTCACCAACTCCTGCGATATTGCAAAGGCTGCTTTGGCCCGCGCATCGGTGAATTATGAAACCATTGCTGCCGAAGCTGGCGCTGTGGCTATCGTCAAAGTGGGCGATACCGAAGTTCCATCTTATGTCGGTTCGGCAAATGCGGCTGCTGTCAAGGAATTGACTGCCGCGCTGGAAACCGCAAACGCTGGCACGGACCAAGCTGCAAAAGACGCAGCCAAAGCCGCGCTGGATGCAGAAAAGGGCGTTCCTGCGGCCTTTACCAAATCGCTGAACGATGCACTGCTGGCAGCTGGCTATCCGCTGGTGGCAAAAGACAACACCTCGGTGGCGGTTGCTGCAAACTTCGTCGACATCTTCACCGCACAAAAGCTGATGATCGTCGCCATCCTGACCTACCTGATTATTCTGGTAACGATGGTTTACGCGCCAATCGCAGCCATGCTGGTGGAACTGTTCCCAACCCGCATCCGTTATTCGGGTCTGTCGCTGCCCTACCACATTGGTAACGGCTGGTTCGGCGGCCTGATGCCTGCCACGGCCTTCGCCATCTCGGCGCAGTCGGGCTCGGTCTATGGCGGTCTGTGGTACCCAATCATCATCGCCTTGGCGACCGTGGTGATTGGTGCCCTGCTGGTACCTGGCGGCACGCATAAGAAAGATATCTTCTCGGACGCAAAGTAATCCGCCCCGAAGATATAAAGAAACGGGCCAAGGGAAACCTTGGCCCGTTTTCATTTTTGCCGATGGGCTTTGGTTATTTGCGCATCGCGCGCTGATACACAAAATAAATGCCGTGGATCAGACCCAGGACAATCACATTGGCAACCACCCCCAGACCAAGGCGCTGCACGAAGGGTTCTGCCGACGGCATGGTCGTGGCAATAATCAGCGACACCGCCACCGCGCCCAGCGCCAAGGGCACATAGGTGCCCGTGGCAGATTGGGTGCGCAACATGGTGATATAAAGCCCGATCAGCAGCACAATGCGAAACGGGTCGGCAAGTTGGGCGTTCAAAATCTCGGTCATGGTTCCTCCCTTACATATCCAAAATCTGCGTCGCAGGATTGGCGGGCAGCGCCACTTCCAAAATCTGCAAATCAGCGCTGGGCGCGCTGTACCTTGTGGCCATTTCGGGCGGAATGACAAAGGCATCGCCCGCGCTTAGGCGGTAAGGTTCCTTACCCTGCCCTTCCAAAACCATCTCGCCCGACATCACGAATGAAAACAAAATATCGCCCGAATGCTTTGTCCACGGGCTTGGGGCCGCGCCCGCAATGGGGCGCGCCACAACCACCCCCGCCACGCCCTGCGTATTGGCGGCAATGGTGGTATCGCGCGCCTCGAAACTGGGGATACGGTGCGGCGCGAACACCCCATCACGGCCAAGCGAATGCACAAACCGCTGCCCGTCCCATTCGCGGTCAGGGCGCAGATGCGGGGTGGGCAGGGTCATCTCATGGTCAATTTCGGTGACATGTTCGGCAGGCACGCCAATTTCCACCACCTGCACCCCTTCAGAATGCAGCACCTTATGCCGAATGCCGGGGGGCTGGATAAAGCAATCGCCCGCCTCAATCCGCAAAATCCCACCTTGGTCTTCGTATAAAACGTCCACCCAGCCCGCCACGCAGAATATCAGCTGAAAGCCCACTTTGTGAAAATGCACCATATCAGGCACGGGGCCATCGGGTACGCGGATATGGCTGGCGATCATCGCCCCGCCAAGGCGCGTTGGGATCAAATCGCGGTATTCCATCCCCGCGCGGCCAATCACCCACGGGGCCTGATCGGCCAGCCTGCGCACCACAAAGGCGTGCTGCGTGGCGGGCAAAACCAAAGGCGGGTTTAGCTCGTCAATCTCAATACGGGTGCCATTGGGGGCCGTCAGCACCCGCGCGCCGCCCGCAATCGCATCTGGATCATCGGTTAAAATGCGCAAGCATCCCGCAGGCTCATCAGCGCCCTTTTGAATGCGAATGCGCACCCCGTGGCCCGACAAAACCGCCACTTCGGGATCATCCGCAGGATAAATCATATCCAGCCGCATCCCCAAAACCCGCGTATAAAACGGCAAATCATCGCGCAATTCTTGGGTGGGCAAACGTATTTCTGCGCGGATTTCGGCCATAATATTCCCTTTCAAATTGGCCCCAATCTGCACAGCCCCCGCGCCACTTGCAAGCATGCGCGGGGCCACTTGGGCAAATACCCATCTTGCAGCCCCGAAAAATTGCGTTAGGCATAAAGACGGCCCAACGGAGTATGAGTAATGGACGAAACACGGTTTGATAACGCGCGCCAAGCGGCGCTGGATTACCACGAATTTCCAAAACCAGGTAAGCTGGAAATCCGCGCGACCAAACCCTTGGCCAATGGCCGCGATCTGGCCCGTGCCTATTCGCCGGGCGTGGCCGAAGCCTGCCTTGAGATCAAGGCCGACCCGTCCACCGCCCAGCGCTACACCGCGCGCGGCAATTTGGTGGCCGTGGTGTCCAACGGCACCGCCGTTCTGGGCCTTGGCAATATCGGCCCTTTGGCATCCAAGCCCGTGATGGAGGGCAAGGCAGTTCTATTCAAGAAATTCGCCAATATCGACTGCTTTGATATCGAATTGAACGAACCCGATCCGCACAAACTGGCCGATATCGTCTGCGCGCTGGAACCCACCT
>JAIXVS010000135.1 GCA_027482795.1 Rhodobacter sp. | reverse complement strand
TCATGCCAGGCGCGCGCATGTTCAAGAAGGTGGTGATCATGTTAATCGCGCCAAGGATCGACGAAGCGCCCGACAGGTGAACCGCGAAAATCGCCAAATCCATCGAATAGCCAGGCTCGTTCGTGGACAAAGGCGGATACAGAACCCAGCCCACACCCGTGCCGATTTGGTCATCGCCGCCTGGGGCCACAACCGATGCAATCGCCAGCGAGGTGCCTGCGACATACAGCCAGAACGACAGGTTGTTCATGCGCGGAAAGGCCATATCTGGCGCGCCAATTTGCAGCGGCATGAAATAATTGCCAAAGCCGCCAAACAGCGCAGGGATCACCACAAAGAACATCATCAAGATGCCATGTGCCGTGATGGTCACGTTCCAGATATGCCCGTTGGGTGTGCATTCCGCCGCCGCATCGGCGACAAAACGCAAACCTTCTTGGCACATGTATTGAACGCCCGGATGCATCAATTCAAGGCGCATATAGACCGTGAATATCACCGCCAGCAGGCCAACAAAGCCCGAGGTGAACAGATAGATGATCCCGATATCTTTGTGGTTGGTCGACATGAACCAGCGGGTAAAGAACCCGCGGTGGTCATCATGGTCGCCGTGGATGGCTGCGTCGGCCATTGGCATCTCCCGCTAAATTACAAAATGGGCGCGCGGGTGGCGCGCGCCAATGGGCCTTGTTTAGATTGGCCGTGCTTTTTGCGCAATCGCAGACTTTGATCTGCATCAATAATTTATGGTCAAATTGACGCAGGAGGGGTGCATTTTGGAAAACGTACCAGCAAAAAGGGCGGGCCTTGTGGCCCGCCCTTTTCGCGATGACATGGGCCGTGCAGTTTACTGCGCGACAGATGCCAGATAGGCGGCCACATCGGCCCCGCCTTTGGCCAATTTGAACGACATTTTCGATTTGGCGGCGCTATCGCCCGTTTGCTCTTTCAACCAAGCGGCTGGATCGGCGACATAGGCAGTCAGCAAAGCCTCGTCCCAGATCACGCCAGCAGCGCCCACGGCCAAGATCGATTCGCCGTATTTGAAATCGGCGATGCTGGCCACAGGGCGGCCAACGACGCCGTACAGGTTTGGCCCCGTTTTGCCGCCCTTAACAATGGCAGTGCCATCATCGGCCACGATCGAATGGCAGGCCTTGCATTTGTTGAATTCTTTTTCGCCAGCGGCGGCGTCTTGGGCAAAGGCAGGCGCGGCCAGAGCCGCAATTGCCAGACTTGCCACCATTAGTGTGTTTTTCATTTTGCCCTCTTGTTTGGCGTGGTTGTTGCCGCAAACGCCCATAGGATGAGTCGCGTGCCGCAGGTGCATCAGATTATGTAAGGCTTTGCTATGCAATAGCAAGCAATGTCGCAGGGGCTATGCGTTGCAGGTGTCGGGGACATCGCTTTGCAATCGCGCCAGCATCTGGGGCAGCTGGGCCAGCAGGGCTGCGTCCAAATCGGCCATCGTGACGGGCAGGCCCAGATCGACAAGGCTGGTGATCCCGTGGTCTTTGATCCCGCAGGGCACGATGCCGCTGAAATGCGACAGATCTGGTTCGACATTGATCGAAATGCCGTGAAACGACACCCAGCGGCGCAGTTTAACGCCGATGGCGGCAATTTTATCTTCGGCAGCTGCGCCGCCCACGCCCATGCGATCAGGGCGCACCACCCAAACCCCCACGCGGCCCGCGCGCCGTTCGCCCCGTACGTTAAAGGCGGCAAGGGTGGCGATGATCAAATCTTCCAGCGCGCAGACAAAGCGGCGGACATCGCGCCCGCGCGTGTTCAAATCCAGCATCACATAGACCACCCGCTGCCCCGGCCCGTGATAGGTATACTGCCCGCCGCGCCCCGCGATATGCACGGGAAAGCGGGTTGGGTCTGTCAGATCGGCGGGGTTGGTGGATGTGCCTGCGGTGTAAAGGGGCGGGTGCTCTAGCAGCCAAATCGCCTCATCCGCCGTGCCTGCGGCGATCTGCGCCACGCGCGCCTCCATCGCTGCCAAGGTTTTGGCATAGGGGGCTAGGCCGCTGATATGTTTGATTTCCATTCAATTCCCTTTACGCGGTAGCAGCCCTGCGGCGCGGGCATCATTCATGCGGGCGCGGGCGATGGGCAGGCGGTCGCCATTCATCAACAGTGCCTCGGCCCCGTCGCCCAGACGCGCCACAGACACGACCCCTGCCAAGGCCACCCAATGCGAGCGGTGGATTTGCAGGCCCGTTACGGGCGCTGCCTCGGCCATGGCATCGGAAAGGCGCATCAGCAGCATCTCGCGCCCCTTGGTGGTGATGACGGTGATGTAGTGATCTTCGGCAGTGATGGCCAGCAGCGCGCCGCGTTTTTCCAGCGGCAGGCGGGAGAGAAGGGCGGGGGTTTGCGCTGTGCTTGTGAGGGGCTGCGATTGCGATTGCGATTGCAGCACCACGCCGACGGCTTCGATTACCATGCAAATTACGTAAACAGCGGCAAAACCAAGGACAAGGTCGCGCGCGCTGCCAAGGTTTAGTCCCAGCCCTGCGTTCAAAACCCCCAGCACCAGCGCGACTGCGATGGCCGAACCAAGTGCCGCGAGTGCAATGCGCAAGGCGCGCGGGCTGCGCGGCAGGAAGGGGTGCGCGGCGCGGGTGCCCAAATAACCTGCGCCGTAGGTCAGCGGCACAACCAGCGCCCAATAGGCCATGCGCGGCAGCAGGGAGAAGGCATCAAGCGTGCCAAAGGGGCCAGATATGCCGACGACCACCGCCACCCCCGCCAGCGCAGCAAGGGTGGGGGGGTGCGAAAACTCGTCCCGCAAATCACGCAGCGCCAGTTGCATCTGCCCGCCGTTCACGAAGAAACCCCTTTGTTTGCGTATCCGAAATTGCGGTCGCGGCCCGCCGTTTGGCAGGGATAGCACAGATTGCAATGCTGGGCAAAGCGCCCGAAATGGAAAGAAAAACCATGTCCCTAGCCGCCCTGACCGAGGCCCCCGCCCTGATACAGATTCACGCCTATGCGGCGATCCTGTCCTTTGCTCTTGGCCCCTTTGCATTGCTGCGCAAAAAGCGGGATATTTGGCATAAGAGTGCGGGCTATGTTTGGGTTGCGGCGATGTATTGCACCGCGATCTCGTCGATGTTCTTTTCCGAAACGCCGATGATTGGGCCATTTTCGCCCATTCATATCCTAAGTGTGATGACGCTGGTCGGCCTAACCTATGCCGTGCGCGCGGCGATTTTGCGCAACGCTATTGCGCATGGCCGCGCGATGCGCGCGCTTTATGCGCAGGCGCTGATTATTCCGGGCGTGTTTACGTTTTTGCCAGGGCGGCGGATGAATGCGCTGTTTGGGGACGGGCAAGATATGCCGGTGTTTTGGGTGGCGGCGGCTGTGGGCGCGCTGGTGATGGCGGGGATTTGGTTTCATCCCGCCCTTCGCCGCGCGGTCGGTTTGAATGGCTGGGGCCTAAAGGGTACGGGATGGCGCAAAATCCCCCTTTTCTTTGGCCGCCCTAGCCGCTAGATAGGCCGCCATACCAAGAGTGCGGATGTGGCGGAATTGGTAGACGCGCAGCGTTGAGGTCGCTGTTCCTTAACCGGAGTGAAGGTTCGAGTCCTTTCATCCGCACCAATGATCAAACGGGCTGCACCCAAAAGGTGCGGCCCTTT
>JAIXVS010000170.1 GCA_027482795.1 Rhodobacter sp. | reverse complement strand
GGCCAGCCCTCATCAACAAACAGCAAAAAGGCCGCCATCAGGGCAAGGCCATAGGCGCGTTTGCTGCCATCTGCCCGCGACAGGCGGGCAAGTTCCCAAATCATCGCGCCGACCAGCGCCATGATGAACACCAAAAACGGCCAGCCGCCCAGCCAAACCTCTACCGCGCCAATGGCCAGCAGCACCGCAGCCGACAGCATACGCGGGCGCAAATCGGCCCAGCGGTTGGCCGCAGGGCTGGGCGGCGGCTGCCCTGTCATTTTGCCACCAGCCCGCCAAAGCGCCGCTCGCGCAGATTAAATTTCGCCATAATCGCCGCCAATTCCGCCGCCGTGAAATCGGGCCACAGCGTGGGGGTAAATTCATATTCGGCATAGGCCGCCTGCCATGGCAGAAAATTCGAGGTGCGCGTCTCGCCGCTGGTGCGGATCACCAAATCGGGGTCGGGCAGGTCTGCCGTATCCAAATGCGCGCCAATCACGGCATCAGTGATCTCGGCAGGCGCCATGCCCGCCGCCGCAATCGCGCGCATAGCGCGGGTAATCTCGTCGCGCCCGCCATAGTTTATCGCCACTGTCAAATGCAGCGCGCTGCAATGTTCGGTGCGCGCCTCGATCCCTGCCATCAGCTTTTGCAGCTTTGGCTCTAGGCGGCTGCGATCGCCAATAAAGCGCAGCCGCACCCCCGCAGTTGCCAGCTTTTCCGCCTCAGACTTAATATACCGCGCGAAAATCGACATCAGGCCCAACACTTCGGCGGTGGATCGTTTCCAATTTTCGGTGGAAAAGGCGTAAACCGTCAGATGCGTGATGCCCAGATTAGGGCAGGCGGTGACAATCTCGCGCACGCGTTCGGCCCCATTGCGATGCCCGACCAGTCGCGGCAAGCCGCGCTGCGTGGCCCACCGCCCGTTGCCATCCATAATCATCGCCACATGCAATGGCCCCGCTGGCGCAAAGGTTTGCGGTGCGGCGCTATTGGCGGGGTCAATGGATTGGGGCAAAACGCGCTCGCAGTTTGGGGCTCTAACTATCAGGCTAAACCTGCATAATCTCGGCTTGTTTAGATTCCAGCGCGCGGTCAACAGCGGCAATCGCCTTGTCGGTCAGTTCCTGCACCTCGTCTGACCACATCTTTTGGTCATCTTCGCCCATGCCCGCCGATTTGGCCTTTTTGATCTGATCCATCCCATCGCGGCGCACATTGCGAATGGCGACCTTTGCGCTTTCGGCATAGCCTGCGGCCACTTTGGTTAGCGACTTGCGGCGCTCTTCGTTCAACTCGGGTATCGGCAGGCGGATCAGCGGGCCGTCGGACACGGGGTTAATGCCAATCCCGCTTTCGCGAATGGCCTTTTCCACCTTGGCAATCATGCCCTTATCCCAAACATTGATCACCACCATGCGCGGCTCTGGCACGTTCACCGTGCCCAACTGGTTGATCGGGGTCATCTGACCATAGGCATCGACCGAAATCGCATCCACAATCGAGGCTGAGGCCCGCCCTGTGCGCAGGCTGGCAAATTCCGTTTTCAACGCATTCATCGCGCCGTCCATGCGGCGTTGGATGGCATCCAGATCAATTTCCAAATCGTCAGCAGACATTTCGCCCTCTTGTCACTTCACTCCGCCGCAGGCGGCTTTGGTCTGCTATAGCAGCAGATAAAGCCAAGCGGCCAGATTATTTTTTGCCCACAACCCGCGTATAGGTGCCACGGCCTTCTAGAATGCCGCGAAAACCGCCTGGCTCGTCCAGCGAAAACACGATGATCGGCAGATCATTGTCGCGCGCCAGCGCAATGGCAGATGCATCCATCACGCCCAAATTCTTTTGCAGCACCTCGTCATAGGTCACCACATCATAGCGCTTTGCGTCTGCATATTTCTTGGGGTCTTTGTCATAAACCCCGTCCACTTTGGTGCCCTTAAAGATCACACCGCAGGCCATTTCATTGGCGCGCAGCGTGGCGGCAGTGTCGGTGGTGAAATAGGGGTTGCCCGTGCCTGCGGCAAAAATCACAACGCGTTTCTTTTCCAAATGGCGCACCGCGCGGCGGCGGATATAGGGCTCGCAGACCTGATCCATCGGAATGGCGGAAATCACGCGCGTGAACACGCCCAACTCTTCCAGTGCCGATTGCATGGCCAGCGCGTTCATCACGGTTGCCAGCATCCCCATATAATCGGCGGTCGTCCGCTCCATCCCCTGCGCGCTGCCCGCCAGCCCGCGAAAGATATTGCCCCCGCCAATCACCATGCACACCTCAACCCCCATATCGCGCACCGATTTCACCTCGGCTGCGATACGCTGCACGGTGGGCGGGTGCAGCCCATAGCCCTGATCGCCCATCAACGCCTCGCCCGATATTTTCAGCATCACGCGGGAATAGACGGGCTGGGCGGTATCGCTGGGCATGGGCAATCCTGTTCAAAACGGCGCCTCTGGCGCGGGACGGGGAATCGGTGTTGACTGACGCGCAAAATGTCGCAAAACGGCGGCATATTCAACGGGCAAGCGGGGCAGGCGTGAAGATTAGCACCATATCGCGAACCGCCCCCGTGCTGATCGCAGGCCCCACGGCCAGCGGCAAGTCAGCCTTGGCGATGGAAATTGCCGCCCGCGATGGCCGCCTGATTGTCAATGCCGATGCGTTGCAGGTTTACGATATGTGGCGCATCCTGTCGGCCCGCCCCAGCGCCGCCGATGAGGCTGCCCTGCCCCACGCCCTGTTTGGCCATATCGGGCGCGACGCGCCCTATTCCACGGGCCACTGGCTGCGCGATGTGGCCCCGCTGCTGACCCGCCCCATCGTCATTGTCGGCGGGACGGGGCTGAACTTCACCGCGCTAAACACGGGGCTTGCCGATATTCCGCCCATACCGCCCGCTGTGCGCGCCCGCGCAAACCAAATGCTGGCAGACCAGGGGCCACAGGCGATGCTGGCCGAACTGGACAAAGCCACCCGCCTGCGGATCGATACCCAAAACCCCGCCCGCATTCAGCGCGCGTGGGAGGTGCTGGCCGCCACAGGGCGCGGTTTGGCCGATTGGCAGGCGGGCACTGGCCCCGCGCTGCTGCCGTTGCAAAACGCCCAAGCGCTGGTGTTGCAGATGGACACTGGCCGCCTTGACGCGCGCATATCGCAGCGCTTTGACGCGATGATGGACATGGGCGCGCTGGATGAGGCGCGCGCCGCCCTGCCCCATTGGCCAGATGATGGCCCACCCCAACCACCCCCATGGACAAGGGCCATCGGCGCGCCCGAATTGATCGCCCATCTGCGCGGGCAGATCACGCTGCAAGATGCCATCGCGAACGCCAAGCTTGCCTCGCGCCAATATGCCAAAAGACAGCGCACGTGGTTTCGCAATCGGATGAAAAACTGGGCAGTAATCAACCTTTGATTGCAGGAAAAAAGCGCCATTCTATCGCAGAGCCTCAACTTCTGCCCGATTCAGGTATCTGGCGGAAAATGTCATAAACAAGCGTTGATTTTGCCCGCAGATGCGGCTAAATTGTTCGATATTGTAAAACACATAATTCGGCAAAGTCACCAAGATGACTAAATCTAGTAGCAGCAACTCTAATCAAAACAAAGGCTATGATACACTCATGTCTTCAACCATAAAAATAATTCCGTTGCCCCGCCTTGCTGCCAATGGCCGCTGGCGGGTTGAGGCAATGCGCAGTCTTTCTGAACCCTGTATTTTGAACATCACCAAAGGTATGGGCCGCATCACTGTGGCAGGTATCACGCGCGGCTATTCGGCAGGCACAATTGTATTCATCCCTGCGGGGGTGATGCATGGGTTCGAGGTTGGCCCGAATGTGTTGGGCTCGGCCCTATTCCTTGGCCGCGATTGCACCGTGCATCTGCCAGCCCAGCCCCAACACATCCGCCTGCGCGATGTAGTCGCCCAGCAGGAAATGACCATGATGCTGGAAATGGTGGGGCGCGAACTCGATGCGGGCACGCCATCGGGTCAGCGCGCGGCGGTGCATTATGTGGGCCTGCTGTCGGTTTGGCTGGAACGTCAGGCCGAAGCTGCGGGCATCACCGCGCAGCGCCCCGATGCGGCGCACCGCCTTGTCGCGCGCTTTACCGATGTGATGGAGCGCAGCTTTCGCACTGGCGCAGGCGTGGCCGATATTGCCGCCGAACTGGGCGTAACGCCAACGCATTTAACCCGCTGCTGCCGCGCTGCATCGGGGCGCAGCGCCATTGAGCTGTTGCAAGATCGCCGCCTGTTCGAAGCGCGCCAGATGCTGTCAGATACGAAACTGCCTGTCGGGCAAATCAGCGCCGCAATTGGGTTTACCTCGGCGGCCTATTTCACGCGGGCGTTTCAGAATCAGACAGGCATCTCGCCCAGCACCTTCCGCAAGGCGGGGTAATCGGGGCAAACTATGGCCATTTGGCCTGCCCAAAGCCCCCGCTTTGGGCGATTGCCGCCCCGCGCCTGAAAGCAGTTTCAGGCGCGGGGCGGCAAACTTGGCAATCTGTTGCGGTAACAGAGCCATCCGCATCATCAACTGGCTCTTTTGTCGCAATTTCATGGCAAAGCGGCGCATTCGTGGCAACTTTTGCGCGGCTGCGCCGCTTCATTGCAGGTGGGGGGACAGACCATGACCATTCGCACAGATTTTCCGCATCAGGTGCTTGAGACGCCCGATATGGGCATTGTCCTATCAGACGGGTGCCGCCTGTCGGCGCGGGTTTGGATGCCCAAAGATGCCACCACAAACCCCGTTCCTGCGATTTTGGAATATATTCCCTACCGCAAGCGCGACGGAACCCTGCCCCGAGACGAGATGATGCACCCCTATTTCGCAGGCCATGGCTATGCGGCGGTGCGTGTGGATATGCGCGGCTGCGGCGATAGCGAAGGGCTGATGCTGGACGAATACACCGAGCAGGAACTGCAAGATGCCGAAGAGGTGATCGCATGGCTTGCAGCCCAAGCTTGGTGCAGCGGACAAGTTGGGATGATGGGCAAAAGCTGGGGCGGGTTTAACTGCCTGCAAACGGCCTTTCGCCAGCCGCCCGCGCTAAAGGCCGTGGTCGCCGTCTGCGCAACCGCCGACCGATTTACCGATGATATTCATTTCAAGGGCGGCTGTCTTTTGGGCGAGAATTTTGGCTGGGGCGCGCTGATGCTGTCTTATTCCAGCCGCCCCGCCGATCCCGCCTTGCGGCCCAATTGGCGCGATGATTGGTTGGCCAGACTGAATGCCGAGCCGTGGCTTGCGCCGATTTGGGCGCGCCAGCAATCGCGCAGCGCCTATTGGAAGCATGGATCAGTCTGCGAGGATTATGCCCGCATGACCATTCCCGTGCAAATCTGGGGCGGCTGGGCAGATAACTATATGAACACCGTCTCCACTTTGGTGGCCAATGTACCAGCGCCCGTGAAGGGAATCGTCGGCCCTTGGGTGCATCAATATCCCCACACCGCCGTGCCCGCCCCCCGCGTTGGGTTTTTGCAAGAGGCGCTGCGCTGGTGGGATCACTGGCTGAAAGGCGCGCCAACTGGGGTAGAAGATGATCCTGCCTATCGGATTTACCGCTTGCAAAGCGAGCCCCCGAACGCCAGCGCCCCCCAGCGCAGCGGCCAATGGATGGCCGAGCCTGTCTGGCCCAGCCCCAATGTTTCGATGCAAAGGTGGTTTTTGGGCCATGATGCAGCACGCCCGCCGCACCAGCAGGGCGGATACTTGGGCCAAAGTGAAGCCGCGATCCAAATCGAGATTGCGACGCCGCAGCATCTGGGGATGCATACGGGCGAATTCTTTCCGATGGGGCTGAATGCGGAAATGCCGGGCGATCAGGCCAGCGATGACGCTTTGTCGGTTTGTTTTGACGGGCCTGTGCAAGAAAGCCCGCTTGATCTTGTGGGCGCGGCGCGGCTTTCGCTGCACCTGTCATCTGATGCGCCACTGGGCTTTGTCGTGGCGCGGCTGTGCGATGTGGGGCCAGATGGTGCCTCGGTGCGTATTGCGCATGGAATGCTAAACCTGTGCCACCGCGACAGTATGGAGGTGCCCACGCCGCTGGTGCCAGGACAAAGCGTCGACGTGGCCTTTAACATTGACCACATGGCCTATCGCTTGGCCCCGGGACACCACCTTAGGCTGGCTTTGTCCAACAGCTATTGGCCCTTTGTCTGGCCATCGCCGCAGGCGGGCCGCCTGACGCTGCTGCGCGGCCATTTGGATCTGCCCCTACATCAAGGTCAGGCGCAAGAGTGGACACCGCCGCCCGCCGAAACGTCCGCCCCTTGGCAGCACAAAGTGCTGCGCCAAGGCCACAGCACGCGCAAGATCGAAACCGACCTTATCAGCGGTAAGATATCCTTGGTCATCAGCGACGATTTGGGCGACGAGGAAAACGCGGCCCATGGGCTGCAAACTGGCGCAAGCATGAGCGAGCTGTGGGAAATCCATCCCGATGACCCCTTGTCCGCCCGTGCCATACACAGTTGGGAACAGCGCCTTTCCCGCGGCGATTGGCGCATTCGCACCGAAGCTTGGGCCGAGATGACCGCAAGCCCCACCCATCTGCACCTAAAAGCGCGGCTGCGGGCCTATGAGGGTGACGCATTGGTGTTTGATCGCAGCTATGACGAAGATGTCGCGCGCCAATTCGTCTAAAGCGCCCCGCGTTCATGCAGCCAAGCGCACAGCGCGCACGGGGGGGCGTTTTGCAGCGCAATCGCTGCGCAAGTGCGCTGTCTTGACAAGCTGCATCAGCCAATAGGCTGCGCAGATCACACGCCTTTGTGACCAGCGCCTTTCCATGCCCTACCTGCCAGTGGCCCCGCATGTTTTGAAAAATCGCTTCACTTATAGCTAAATAATTGATTTAAATAAGAAATAGATGACGTGGGTTTGCTTTCGCGTCTACGATTGACGCAAGATAAGAAATGATTCCTCAGCCCATGGGATTATGCTGCAAAATCCACTCGCCTTACGATTAAATTGTGCTGCGCAATTGGGCACATCTTGCGGCTGCGCACCGCGCTGCCACCCGCCAAAGCCCCGCGCCCCAACAGAGCCAACTTTTTCTGACCTAGTCGGATTCATTTCTTGACCTGTCGGAAACAAACTGAGACTTCTTGGTCAGGGCTAGTTTAATCACGAATGTGAGGAACAAGTCTTTGATAACCACAAACCAAAAGGGAGAGTTTGGTCAAATGGAAGATTTTGCAAAAAAACTACGCGAGGCAGAACGTTTGGCCGCACGGTCAGGCGTTTCGCGTCGCGACTTTATGCAGCTTGCGATGATGACAGGTATTTCTGTTACCGCAGCGGGCGCGATGTTCTCGAAAGCAGAAGCGGCTGAAACCCCGAAAAAAGGCGGCACGTTCCGCATGGGCATGGAAGGCGGCTCGGCAACAGACAGCCTTGACCCACGCACCTATGCAGACAGCGTGATGATCGCAGCATCGCTGGCGGTCTATAACGGCATGATCGAATTTGATAATGCTGGCAACCCAACGGGCGAATTGCTGGAAAGCTGGGAAGCCAAGCCCGGCGCAGTTGAATGGATTTTCAACGTTCGCCAAGGGGTTACCTTCTCGAACGGCAAAGCTTTGGATGCAGACGATATTCTCTATTCGATCGCTATTCACCGCGGCGATGACACCTCCTCGCCTGCCAAGGGCATTTTGGAGCAGATCGCAGATATCAAAGCTGTTTCGCCAAGCCAAATCGCCATCACCCTGTCCAGCGGCAACGCTGACTTCCCTGTGATTTTGGGCGATTATCACCTTGTTGTGGTGCCAAATGGCTTTACCGATTGGCAAAATCCAATCGGCACGGGCGGCTATGTGCTGGAAAGCTTCGAACCCGGCGTGCGTCTTGTGTTCCAAAACCGTGGCGAATACTGGAAAGAGGGCCGTGCCAACTTTGACACAGTCGAGCTGTTGAACATTCAAGACGTGGCAGCGCGCACTGCAGCCCTGCAATCGGGTCAAATTGACGCCGCAAACCGCTTGGATGCGCGCACCGTCGATCTGATGATGAGCAATGCAGAGCTGAACATCGTGCGCACCAAGGGCACAGGCAACCGTTTCTGCTTCGTCTCGCGCGTCACCCAGCCTGGCTTTGACAACAAAGACCTGCGCCTTGCGCTTAAGTGGGGCATCGACCGCGAAAAGATCATCGATTCGGTCTATTCGGGCTATGCCGTTCCAGGCAACGACCACACGCTGGACAGCTTTAACCCCTACTACAACACCGAGATGCCTCAGCGCACCTATGACCCAGACAAGGCGGCCTTCCACTTCAAGAAATCTGGCCTTAGCGGCCCGATCACCTTGAAAGCGTCCGAAGGCGCATGGGGTTCGGCCGTTGACTGCGCGCAGCTGTATCAAGAATCCATGGCAAAAGCAGGCATCACATTGAATGTGGAAAAAGTGTCGGCTGATGGATATTGGGACAACGTCTGGCTGAAAGAGCCATTCTGCGCCGTGTACTGGGGCCGCCGCCTGTCGGCTGACCAAACCTTTACCCAAGTCTACGGTTCGGGTTCCGCTTGGAACGATTCCGATTGGCGCGTGCCAGAATTCGACAAACTGGTCGAAGCAGCGCGTGTTGAACTGGATGAAGCCAAGCGCAAAGAAATGTACTTCACTTGCCAAGAGATGATCGCAGAAGATGGCGGCATGGTTTGCTTTGCCATCACCGATTACCTCGACGGTTTCTCTGCCAAAGTGATGGGCACTGCGCCACACGCGCGTTACGACATGAACGACAACCGTATCGCTGAAAAAGGCTGGTTCGCCTAAGTTTGGCGACACGCTCAGATACGGCGACATAAAATAGGGAAGACCCGAATATGCTACGATTAATCATAACTCGGGTCTTCCTTGGTTGTTTGACGCTGTTTGCTGTCACATTGCTGATTTTTGTGGCAACAGAAATTCTACCCGGCGATGTCGCCTCGGCCGTTTTGGGGCAAGGGGCGACACCCGACACACTGGCCGCCTTCCGCATTGAACTTGGCCTAGATCGCCCCGCCTATGTGCGCTACCTTGAATGGCTGACCAATGCCATGCAGGGCGATTTGGGCGTGGCTATGACCAACAAACGCGATGTGATCGAAACCTTAACCCCAAGGCTTAGCAACACATTGTTCTTGGCAGGCTATGCCGCCGCAATTGCCGTGCCCTTGGCCATTATTCTGGGCGTTGTTTCCGCGATCAACGAAGGTAAATGGATCGACCGCGCCGCGAATGTTTTGACATTGGGCGCAATCTCTGTGCCCGAGTTTTTCATCGCCTATATTCTGATTTTGGTATTTGCCACGAATTTGGGTTGGTTCCCTTCGCTGTCCACTGTCTATGCGGACATGGGCTTTTGGGAGAAAATCTACGTTGTGGCCTTGCCCGCCATTACTTTAACCATGCTGGTGATGGCGCATATGCTGCGTATGACGCGCGCATCGGTTTTGGCCATCATGTCGCAGCCCTATATCGAAATGGCCTTTCTTAAAGGCCTGCCGCGCCGCCGCGTGATCTTGCGCCATGCTTTGCCCAATGCCGCAGCGCCCATCATTTCGGTTGTGGCCCTGAACTTGGCCTATTTGATTGTGGGCGTTGTGGTGATTGAAGTGGTTTTTGTCTACCCTGGGGTTGGCCAATATATGGTTGATGGCGTCTCAAAGCGCGATTTGCCCGTCATCCAAGCCTGTGCTTTGGTGTTTGGCGGTGCGTTTGTTCTTCTGAATACAGTGGCCGATGTTCTGGCAATTCTTGTAAATCCACGCCTTCGGCACCCACGCTAGAGAGAGATATGGCACTTCAAAACTCCCTTAGAAATCCGCCATTATCTGCAAAAATTGGCATGGCGGTGTTGTTGTTTTTCATCATCTGCGCCGTTTTTGCCCCCGTCATCGCCCCTTATGGCGAAGCAGAGTCTGTCGGCAAAACTTGGATTGGCCCGTCGGGCGAGTTTTGGTTGGGCACAGATAATATCGGGCGTGATATGCTCTCGCGCATCATTTATGGCGCGCGCATGACGCTGGGCGTTGCTGCGGCCTGCACGCTGCTGTCATTTTTAATTGGCGTGACCATGGGGCTTTTGGCGGCAGTTGCGGGCAAAACCGTCGATCAGGTTTTGTCGCGCTTTATTGATTTGATGCTGTCCATCCCAATTTTGGTTTTTGCCCTGATGATCTTGTCAATGCTTGGCTCTAGCCTGCTGACGCTGATTATCACAATTGGGGTTTTGGATAGTTTTCGGGTGTTTCGGTTGGCGCGCTCGATCGCCGTCAACATCGTGGTGACAGAATTTGTCGAAGTGGCCCGCCTGCGCGGTGAAGGTCTATGGTGGATTATGCGCCGCGAGGTGCTACCCAATGCCTTGCCGCCGATGATCGCCGAATTTGGCCTTCGGTTTTGCTTTAACTTTTTGTTCGTGGCGGGGCTTAGCTTTTTGGGCCTTGGCATTCAGCCGCCCTTTGCCGATTGGGGCGGGATGGTCCGCGAAAACGGGCGCTCGATTGCCTTTGGAATTCCAGCGCCCCTGTGGCCTGCCCTAGCCATTGCCCTGACCACAATCAGCGTGAATATGATTGTGGATTGGATTTTGTCGATCAATGCGCGCCCCTCTGGCGCTTCGGCGGAGATGTAGAATGACCGCTGCAATTTTGGAAATCCATGGTCTGCGCGTTGAAAATTTGGCAGGCAATGTGCTGGTCGATAACGCCAATATCACCTTGATGCCGGGCGAAGTCTTGGGGCTGATTGGCGAATCTGGCGCGGGCAAATCCACCATTGGCTTGGCGGCAATGGGCTATGCGCGCGGCGGTTGCAAAATCACCAAGGGCCGCGTGGTGATTGATGGCGTGACGATCCAAGACCTAACCGCCGAAGGGCGTGCGCAGTTTCGCGGGCGGCGCATTGCCTATGTGGCGCAATCGGCGGCAGCCTCGTTCAACCCCGCGCATTGCATCATGGATCAAATCTGCGAAATGCCCGTGCATCACGGCGTGCGCACCCGCGCCGAGGCCGAGGCTTGGGCCGTCGAGATGTTTCGCACGCTCGAACTTCCAAATCCTGAAACCTTTGGCGCGCGCTATCCGCACCAAGTGTCAGGCGGGCAATTGCAACGCGCCATGGCGATCATGGCCATCTCGGCGCGCCCCGACATTGTGGTGTTTGACGAGCCGACCACCGCGCTGGACGTGACAACGCAAATCGAAGTGCTGGTGTTGATAAAAAGCCTGATCCGCGATTACAAAATTGCCGCGCTGTATATCACACATGATCTGGCCGTTGTGGCGCAAATTGCCGATCGTATCATGGTGCTGCGCCACGGCAAATTGGTGGAAACAGACACAACCGCGCATATTTTGCATGCGCCCCAACAAGCCTATACCAAAGACTTGGTCGAAGACCGCCAAAGCTCTGATGTCTTTCAAGAACGCAGTCTGAAATCGGGCCGCGAGGTGATTTTGGATGCTTCCCATATCACTGCGCATTATGGCGATTTTCGGGTGCTGAATGATGTGTCCATCACCGTGGCCAAAGGGGAAACCGTGGCTATTGTGGGTGAATCTGGCTCGGGCAAAACATCGCTCGCGCGCGTGATGGTGGGGCTGACCCCGCCCACATCGGGATCGATTACCTTTTTGGGCCAATCGCTGGCGGGCGAGTTAAAACAGCGCAGCCGCGAAGATTTGCGCAAGATCCAGCTAATCTACCAACAGCCCGATGTGGCGCTGAACCCGCGCCACACTGTGGGCGAAATCATTGGCCGCCCCATTTCGCTGTATTTCAACCGCAGCAAACAGGCCGTGCGCGCCCGCACGCTGGAACTTTTGGCCCAAGTGGGCCTGCCTGCCGACTATATCGACCGAAAATCAACCGCCCTGTCGGGGGGGCAAAAACAGCGCATTTGTATTGCGCGGGCCCTTGCGGCAGAACCATCGCTCATCATCTGCGACGAGCCGACTTCGGCGCTGGATCAACTTGTCGCGGACGAGATTTTAAAGCTGCTGCAAAAGCTGCAAGATGACTTGGGCCTGTCCTATCTGGTCATCACACATGACCTAGGGATCGTGCGCCGCATCGCGCATCGCACCACTGTGCTGCTTTCGGGGCAAGTTGTGGCAAGCGGCCCCACGGGTGACATTTTTAAACCGCCGTTCCACCCCTATACCGAAAAGCTGCTGCAATCCGTGCCCGAATTGCGCGAAAGCTGGCTGGACGAAATCACCGCGAAACGCGCGGGCGGGCCGGCAACAGGTTAAATGTCACCGCCATGACAAGGCATTGGTCCAGATGGAACCCGAGATGAAAATGGCATGAACTGGCCCGCATTTGCTGCATTGCGGCAGATCACGCCAAAGTGTATGATAATCCATCGCCGCCGACTCGCGCGGTAACAACTGGAGCAAATGCCCGCCTCTGCCACGGCACTGCATTTCCAATCTGTGCCGTACGCAGCGCGCGCCTGTCCCCCCCATGTCCAAAAACATCACTGCCAAGCCAGCCAAACCATTGGCCAACGATGACATTGCATCTGACGTCAATCAGATCGACATCGCCGAAGTTCTGCGTGAAGAAGATGCGCCAGCGCCTGACAACGCGCATCAGGCGTCCTTTGCCGCCCTCACCATCGGGGCTGTTGGCGTGGTTTACGGCGATATCGGCACCTCGCCGATTTATGCTTTTCGTGAATCGCTTAAAGCCGTGTCAGAACATGGCACGATTGATACCCCATCGGTTTTTGGCATTCTGTCGCTGCTGATTTGGGCGCTGATCCTGATTGTTACGGTGAAATACGTGCTGTTCCTGCTGCGCGTGGATAACCGCGGCGAAGGGGGCATTTTGGCCCTTTATACGATGGTGCGGCTGGCCGTTGGCCGCAGGTCTGTCCCGATTTTGATCTTGGCCATCCTTGGCGCGGCGCTGTTTTTTGGCGATGCCATCATCACCCCCGCCATTTCTGTTCTATCCGCCGTGGAAGGCGCGGTTTTAATTGCCCCCACCTTGGAAGAATGGGTTGTGCCAGCCACAATCGGTATTTTGGTGGCCCTTTTTGCCGTTCAGCGCAGCGGCACGGGCAAAATTGCGGGGCTTTTTGGCCCCATCACCGCGCTGTGGTTTTTGGCCTTGGGCGCTTTGGGCGTGTGGAATATTGTCGCCAATCCTGCCGTTTTGGTGGCCTTTAACCCAGTTTACGGGGTGCAATTTCTGTCTGAACACCACGAAGTTGCCCTACTGATTTTGGGCGCAGTGTTTCTGGCCGTAACAGGTGCCGAAGCGCTTTATGCAGATCTGGGCCATTTTGGCCGCCGCCCCATCAT
>JAIXVS010000260.1 GCA_027482795.1 Rhodobacter sp. | reverse complement strand
CGGCGGCGCAGGGCATTGCCCGCGCGCGCATCGCCATTGATCCCGGGATCGGATTTGGCAAAACGCTGGCGCATAATTTGGCCCTGCTGGCGCGGTTATCGCTGTTTCACAATCTTGGCGTGCCTGTCTTGCTGGGCGCTTCGCGCAAGCGGTTTATCGGCACGATTGCCCGCCAAGATGAGGCCGCGCGTCGCATGCCGGGCAGTCTGGCCGTGGCGCTGGCGGGGGCGGCGCAGGGGGTGCAGATGATCCGCGTGCATGATGTAGATGAAACGCGCCAAGCGCTAACGCTTTGGGCTGCGGCAACCATGGGATACGAGATATGAGCGCAAAGCTTTTTGGCACGGATGGCGTGCGCGGTCGGGCCAACCAATATCCGATGACGGCGGAAATGGCGCTGAAATTGGGGGCGGCGGCGGGGCGGTATTTTCGCAGATCAGGCATGGCGGCGCACCGCGTGGTGATTGGCAAAGACACGCGCCTGTCGGGCTATATGCTGGAAAACGCGCTGACGGCGGGGCTAACATCTACGGGGATGAATGTGCTGCTGCTTGGCCCCGTGCCAACCCCTGCCGTGGGGTTTTTGACCCGCTCGATGCGGGCGGATCTGGGGGTGATGATTTCGGCCAGCCATAACCCCGCCGATGATAATGGCATCAAGTTTTTCGGCCCCGATGGGTTTAAACTTTCGGATGCGGCAGAGGCAGAAATTTCGGCCATGACGCTGGGCGAGGTTGAACTGGCCGATGCCCCCGACATTGGCCGCGCCAAACGGATTGACGATGCGATGGGCCGCTATGTGGAATATGCCAAAACCACCTTTCCGCAAGGTCTGCGACTGGACGGGCTAAAAGTGGTGATCGATTGCGCCAATGGCGCGGCGTATAGGGCGGCCCCGCTGGTGTTGTGGGAACTGGGGGCTGAAGTGATTTCCGTGGGCGTGGCCCCGAACGGGCGCAATATCAATGATCGTTGCGGGTCGACCTATACCCAAACCGCCGCCGAGGCGGTTGTGGCCCACGGCGCGCATGTGGGCATTTCGCTGGATGGGGACGCCGACCGCGTGATGATTTTGGACGAGACGGGCACAGTGGCGGACGGCGATCAGATTATGGCGCTGATGGCGGCGGCTTGGGCGGCGGATGGGCGGCTGCGCGGGCAGACGCTGGTGGCGACTGTGATGTCGAACTTGGGGTTAGAGCGGCATTTGGCGGGGCTGAACATTGACCTTTTGCGCACCAATGTTGGCGACCGCTATGTTGTGGAAGCCATGCGCAAGGGCGGGTTTAACCTTGGCGGCGAGCAATCGGGCCATATCGTGATGACCGATTATGCCACAACGGGGGATGGTCTGATTGCGGGCTTGCAGTTTTTGGCCGAAATCGCCCGCACGGGGGCTGCGGCCAGCACGCTGGTGCGGCAGTTTGAAACTGTGCCGCAGATGCTGAAAAATGTGCGATTTGCGGCGGGGAAAAAGCCGTTGGACGTAGCGGAGGTTCAGGCTGTGATCGCCGCGAATGAAGCACGGATTGAAGGCAAGGGCCGAATTCTGATCCGCAAGTCGGGCACGGAACCCTTGATCCGCGTGATGGCGGAATGCGAAGATGCGGGGCTGCTGGCGGAAGTTGTGGGCGATATTGTCGCGGCGGTTGAGGCGGCGGTTTAGGGGGGCTTTGCCCCCCGCTACGCTCCCCCCAGGATACATTTAGAGCAAGGAAGGGCCAGACTGTCTGCCTGCTTCCTTGCTCTGAAAATATCCTAGGGGTGAGCGCGCAGCGCGAGGGGGCGACGCCCCCTTGGGCGCTGGGTATGGGCGCGGCTTACGGCTTTTCAGCGAACCGATAATCCCCCGGATAGGCCAAATTGCCGTGATGGGTGATTTTCGCGGCCTCATAGCACCAAATTTCCCCATCGCAGCCCGAAATCCAGCGGCGGCAAAAGCTGGTATCTTCGCCGTGCATCACGGCCCCGCCGCGCCCGCGCAGATGGCTGAAAAAGTCGTGAAAATCGGCATCGGGATAGCCTGCGCCGTTGAATCCTGGCACGGGCGCTGCAATGCCCGATGCGACCATCTTTTCGGGGACGGAGCGTTTAAGCAGCATAAAGCCCGTGCCCGCGCCAGCCACTTTGCGGAACCCATCGCGGCGCACCAGCGGCCAAGGCTCGCCCGCCTCATACACGCCGGGGATGTTATAGCGCATGGTTTCGGCCATCAGGGCGGCGGTGGATGCGCGCTGATCTTCGGGCTTTGCCGCCTCGCGTTCAATCGCGGCGCGAAAGGCAGTCCACGGCATACGGCGCTGGGGGTAGGGGGCGACGGTGAAGTCTTCGTCGAAATCGAGCAGTTTGAAGAACAGGTCAGGCTCGAAACTCATGTCACTGTCCAGCAGCAGGGCATGGCTGAACTGGGTTTTGGCAAGGAAGACAGACATCAGGTAATTGCGCGAAATCACCAAATCCGACCATTCATAGGTGCGCAGGGCAAAGGGAATGCCGTGTTTGGCCAGCGCCTGCGTCAGGCCTAGTAGGGCGTGCACGCAAGGCGTGTCTATGTGGCCGCCCGTGGGCATGAGGATGAGGAGTGTGGTCATAGGGCCCCCGCGCTTTTCGCGCTAAGGTGGCAGGGGGTGGGGCGGGGGTCAAGGGGGGGTGAGGAAAGGGCCGAAGGTTTCCCTTCGGCCCCCATATCTTGATGCGCGGAGCCGCGCACCCTACCGCGAACCCCTTAGTTCCGCGCCTTATCCACCATCTTGCCCTTGGCAATCCATGGCATCATGTCGCGCAGCTTTTTGCCGACCAGTTCGATTTGGTGTTCGTCGTTGCTGCGGCGCGAGGCTTTGATTGTGGGCTGACCAACCGCGTTTTCCAGCATGAAATCGCGCACGAATTTGCCCGATTGGATGTCCGACAGCACGGCTTTCATGCGGGCTTTGGTCTCGACATAGGGCAGGATGCGCGGGCCGCTGACGTATTGGCCGTATTCGGCGGTGTTGGAAATCGAGTAATCCATGTTGGCAATCCCGCCTTCATAGATAAGATCGACGATCAGTTTCACTTCGTGCAGGCATTCGAAATAGGCCATTTCAGGCTCGTAGCCTGCTTCAACCAGCGTCTCGAACCCCATGCGGATCAGTTCGACCAAACCGCCGCATAGAACGGCTTGTTCGCCGAACAGGTCGGTTTCGCATTCTTGGCGGAAGTTGGTTTCAATGATGCCGCTGCGCCCGCCGCCGATGGCCGAGCAGTAGGACAGGCCGATTTCCATCGCTTTGCCCGTGGCGTTTTGGTGCACGGCCACAAGGCAGGGCACGCCGCCGCCTTTGGTGTATTCGCCGCGCACAGTGTGGCCTGGGCCCTTGGGGGCCATCATGATCACGTCAACGCCAGCTTTGGGTTCGATCAGGCCGAAATGGACGTT
>JAIXVS010000286.1 GCA_027482795.1 Rhodobacter sp. | reverse complement strand
GGCGCTAGACCTGTTTCCCGACAATTTTTTCGATTTCATCTATGTCGATGGCTATGCCCATACGGGCGAAGAAGGCGGGCGCACTATGATTGATTGGTACGCCAAGCTGCGCGTCGGCGGTATTATGGCGGGCGATGATTACAGCCCCACGAAATGGCCATTGGTGGTGTGGGGGGTCAACCATTTCGTGCGGCAATTGGATGTGCCGCTGCATGTCACCGATCAGGTGATGGATGAAACCTATAACCGTTTTCCATCGTGGTTTTTTGAAAAGCCTGCCCATGCGCCCGCACAGCCCCTGCGCCCCGATCCTGAACTTGTGGCCATTGGCGCCGCCGCCCGCCAAGCGCGCGAGGCGGAAGATCGCGCCAAACGCCGCGCGCGGCGCGAGGCGCGGGCAAAGGCCAAGGGACAGCCCTAAAGCAGGCCTTCGGCACGAAAACTCAGCTCTTTGGATTTGCCAATGATCAGATGGTCATGCAGCGTCAGGCCCAACACCTGCGCGGCATCAAGGATTTGGTGGGTCATCGAAATATCTGCCTCTGATGGTGTTGGGTCGCCCGACGGGTGGTTATGCACCAAAATCAGCGCCGATGCGTTTAACTCCAACGCGCGTTTGACCACTTCGCGCGGGTAGACGGGCACATGATCGACCGTGCCCTTCGCCTGCTCTTCATCGGCAATCAGCACATTCTTGCGGTCCAGATACAGCACGCGAAAACATTCGGTTTCGCGGTGGGCCAGTGCGGTATGGCAATAATCCACCAGCGCCGCCCATGATGACAGCACGGGGCGGTGCATCACCTTTGCCCGCATCAGGCGCTGCGCCGCAGCTTCAACAATTTTCAGCTCCAGCACCACCGCTTCGCCGACGCCCTTGACCAGCATCAGCCGCGCAGGGCTGGCGGAAATCACGCGGCCAAAATCGCCAAAGGTTTGCAGCAAAAGATGGGCAAGGGGTTTGACATCTTGGCGCGGAATGGCGCGAAACAGCACCAGCTCCAGCATTTCATAATCGGGCAGGGCCTGCGCGCCGCCGTCCATAAATCGCGTGCGCAGCCGCTTGCGATGATCGCCGATATAGGACGGCAGGCGCGCGCCAACTGCTAGGGCAACCCCCTCTGCTTCGTCCCCATCGGGGGCGAATAGGCCAGGGGCAGAATCATGAAAGCCAAGCTGTGTCATATACCCAGCTTGGCCTGATATTGGTTAAAGGTAGGTTAACGCGCGACTTTTTTAGGATTTCATCCCGTCCCAAAAGCCTTTGACCTTGGCAAAGAAACTGCTGCCTTCGGGGTTATTGTCGGCGGCAAGCGTGTCAAATTCTTGCAAAATCTCGCGCTGGCGGGCGGTAAGGTTTACGGGCGTTTCCACCGCAAGTTCGATCACCATATCGCCGCTGCCCCCGCCACGCAGGGCGGGCATCCCCTTGCCGCGCAAACGCAACTGGCGGCCCGTTTGGCTGCCCGCCGTGACTTTGACGCGGGATTTGCCGCCATCAATCGTGGGCACTTCCACCTCGCCGCCCAGCGCGGCTGTGGCAATGGAAATCGGCACGCGGCAGAACAAATGCACCGAATCGCGCTGGAATATCGCGTGATCCTTCACCTCGATGAAAATATACAAATCCCCCGCAGGCCCACCGCGCATCCCCGCCTCGCCCTCGCCTGCAAGGCGGATGCGCGTGCCTGTTTCCACCCCCGCAGGGATGTTCACGGCAAGCGAGCGTTCTTTTTGTTCTCTTCCTTGCCCGCCGCAGGAACGGCAGGGGTTTTTCACAATCTGGCCCGCGCCCGCGCAGGTGGGGCAGGTGCGTTCAACGGTAAAGAAACCCTGCTGCGCGCGCACTTTGCCAATGCCGCCGCAGGTGGGGCAGCCCACAGGTTCAGAGCCGCCTTCTGCCCCCGTGCCGCGGCAGGTATCGCAGGCAACAGCGGTGGGCACGGAAATGGTTTTGTGCAGGCCCGAATAGGCCTCTTCCAAACTGACGCGCAGGTTATAGCGCAGATCCGATCCGCGCTGCGCGCGTGCGCGCGCCCCGCCACCCGCGCCGCCGCGCCCGCCGCCCATGAAATCGCCAAACAGGTCTTCGAATACATCCGAAAAGGCCGAGGCAAAATCGGCATTGCCCGCCCCGCCGCCGCGCGGCCCACCACCGCCCATACCGCCTTCGAAGGCGGCATGGCCATAGCGGTCATAGGCGGCCTTTTTCTCGGGGTCTTTCAGAACGTCATAAGCCTCGTTTATTTCTTTGAACTGGGCTTCGGCGTTGGGATTGTCTGAATTGCGATCGGGGTGCAATTCTTTAGCCTTGGTGCGATAAGCCTTTTTCAATTCGTCGGCAGACGCCCCTTTGGACGCGCCCAGCACTTCGTAAAAATCGCGCTTTGCCATGGGAAACTCCCTATTTGCGAACGGGATTGGGCGGCCCATATGCAGGGCCGCCCGATTGCCGTTCGGCGCGGATTACTTCCGCTTGTTGTTCCCAAGGTCTTCAAAATCGGCGTCGATGATGTCTTCGTCCACATCGCGCGCGCGGTCTTCACCTTCGCCATCGTCTTGGTCGGCGCTGGCCTTGTAAATCGCCTCGCCCAGCTTCATCGCGGCTTCGGTCAGATTCTGGATGCCGCCCTTAATCTTGCCAACCTCGTCGGTTTTCAAAACGTCTTCCAGCGCCGACATGGCCAGTTCAATCACCTCGACAGTCGAAGGATCTATCTTATCCGAATGCTCGGCCAGCGACTTTTTGGTCGAATGCAGCAGGCTTTCGCCTTGGTTCTTGGCCTCGACCAACTCGCGGCGGTCACGGTCGGCTTCGGCGTTCGCCTCGGCGTCTTTGACCATCTTTTCGATATCTTCGTCCGACAGCCCGCCCGACGCTTGGATGGTGATCGCCTGTTCCTTATTCGTGCCCTTGTCCTTGGCCTTGACCGAAACGATGCCGTTCGCGTCAATGTCAAAGGTCACTTCGATCTGGGGCATTCCGCGCGGGGCGGGGGGGATGTTTTCCAGATTGAATTGGCCCAGCATCTTGTTATCAGCCGCCATTTCCCGCTCGCCTTGGAAGACGCGGATGGTCACGGCGTTTTGGTTATCTTCGGCGGTAGAAAACACCTGCGACTTTTTCGTAGGAATGGTCGTGTTGCGGTCGATCAGGCGGGTGAACACGCCGCCCAGCGTTTCAATGCCCAGCGACAGTGGGGTCACGTCCAGCAGCACCACGTCTTTGACATCGCCCTGCAAAACGCCTGCCTGAATGGCAGCGCCAGCGGCAACCACTTCGTCAGGGTTCACGCCTTTGTGCGGCTCTTTGCCAAAGAACTTGGTCACTTCTTCAATGACGCGCGGCATACGGGTCATACCGCCCACCAGCACCACCTCGTCAATATCCGACATCGACAGGCCCGCATCTTTCAAGGCGTCTTTGCAGGGCTTCATCGACTTTTTGATCAGATCATCCACCAAAGATTCCAGCTTGGCGCGGGTCAGCTTCACAACCAAGTGCAAAGGCTGGCCTGTGTTCTTGTCCATCGAAATGAACGGCTGGTTGATTTCCGTTTGGTTGGCCGAAGACAGTTCGATCTTGGCCTTTTCAGCGGCTTCTTTCAGGCGCTGAAGGGCCATTTTGTCCAGCGACAGATCAACGCCGTTGTCCTTTTTGAACTCGTCCACCAGATAGTTGACGATGCGCATATCGAAATCTTCACCGCCAAGGAACGTATCGCCGTTGGTCGATTTTACTTCGAACAGACCATCGTCAATTTCCAAAATGGTGATATCGAATGTGCCGCCGCCAAGGTCATAAACGGCGATGGTTTTGGATTCCTTGCGGTCAAGGCCGTAAGCCAGCGCAGCGGCGGTGGGTTCGTTGATGATGCGCAGCACCTCAAGACCCGCAATTTTGCCCGCGTCTTTGGTCGCTTGGCGCTGGGCGTCGTTGAAATAGGCAGGAACTGTGATAACCGCCTGCGTCACCGTCTCGCCCAGATAGGCTTCGGCGGTTTCTTTCATTTTTTGCAAAATCACAGCCGAGACTTGGGCGGGCGAGAATTTTTCGCCGCGTGCTTCAACCCAAGCATCGCCATTGCCGCCGTTGACAATTTTATACGGCATATTCTTTTGGTCTTTGACGATAACCGGATCGTCGTGGCGGCGGCCAATCAGGCGCTTTACCGCGAAAATGGTGTTGCTTGCGTTGGTGACGGCCTGACGCTTGGCCGCTTGGCCAACAAGGCGTTCGTTGTCGGTATAGGCGACAATCGACGGCGTGGTGCGCGCACCTTCCGAATTTTCAATGATGCGCGGCTGCGAGCCGTCCATGATGGCGACGCAAGAGTTGGTCGTCCCAAGGTCAATTCCAATTACTTTGGCCATGATGATCCCTTTCGTTAGGCGATGTTGGGGGCCAGAACCCCGAAGGCATTCGGGCCCGTTCCAAAGAGGCGTTGGCGTTTCTTGCCAGCTGCGGCTTATATAGGCAGGCCGCCCCGTGGCTGCAAGCGGGGGCTGCCGAAGATTTGCGCAAGGTGATAGCAAAATAGTGCTTAAAACTGTCTTAAGTCAGCGCAAGGTTCGGGTGGGGCTACGGGCGCACCCACTGGGTTTGGGCCTATCGCCCTCTGGGCCTATCGTCTTGCACCCCAGCTCAGCGAGATGTGGCGGTTTGAATAATGCTCGCCCATCAGGCCAATCATCATCAGCGCCAGTGACACATAGATCGGGTAGGTGATCGATGAATAATGCGGGTGATAGTTTTCAAACATAAAGCCGCGCGTCTGGTCGATGGTGTGAAACAGCGGGTTCCACGAATACATCGCCAGAATGTAGCCAGGCGTGGAATTGGCCAGCATCATCTTGCCCGAAAAGATCATGTTCATGCGCGAATAGATCGAGGTCAGCGTGCCCACAAGTTCGGGCTGCCACGGGGTTGCGGCCTTGAAGATCATGCCTGTTGCAATGCCCGAAAACCACGACAGCATGAAGGTGCCAAAGACATATTGCGGCTCGTGGATGGTGATCGGTGTCCACAGCGTGTGATAAAAGAACAGGATTGCCGCCGCCGAAAGCACCTGCAAATACAGCGTGCCCAGCGCGGCTGATCCAATGGCCACAATCGGGTTCATGGGCGAATGTTTCATCATTGCCGAAGTTGGCCCATCCGATTTGGCCACTGCGCCCAAGGTTTGCGTATAGGTGGCAAAGTTGAACACGCCCGTCATCATATACAGCACAAAATCGCCGCGCACCGCCATGCGGCGCATTCCCAGCAGATCCATCATAAAGACCATCACAGCCACCATGATGACCGATTGCAAAATCGCCATCAAAAGGCCTACCAGCGCGTTGCCGTGGCTTTTGCGGATATGGCGCACCGAGGCGTGGAAAATAAGCTCCAATAGCCGCCACGTGACGGCCCATCCCGAAGGGCTTGTGTTGACGCGAAACATGGGTCTGTCTTGCCTCTTGTGGTGTCAGCCGTGCGAAATCTGACGGGAAATCTTGCTGTTTCCCTTTTGTGACATGATAAGGGCAAATAAGTTATTAATCAACAAGGCGGCCAGATTGTGGCGATTGGGCAATCTTGGGCGGCAATTTGGGGGCGAAAATGGATCATATACAGTTGCAACAGGTGATGCGCAGGCTCGCGCTGCTGGCGGGGGCAAAGATTATGCAGGTCTATGATGGCCCTGATTTTGAAGTAAAATCTAAATCGGATGCCAGCCCAGTCACCGAGGCGGACGAAGCCGCCAACGAGATTATCGCAGCAGGTCTGCGCACAGCTTTTCCCGCCGTGCCCCTGATCACCGAGGAAGAGGCCGAAAGCCACGCCCTGCGCGCGG
>JAIXVS010000273.1 GCA_027482795.1 Rhodobacter sp. | reverse complement strand
CCCCCGCGCCCCGATCCCAGCCGAAGACGCCGCGCGTGAGGAGCGGGTGAAGATGACCCGCCTCCGCGCCACCATCGCCCGCCGCCTGAAGGACGCCCAGAACACCGCCGCGATGCTGACGACCTATAACGAGGTCGACATGTCCGGCATCATGTCCTTGCGCAACGAATACAAGGACGCGTTCGAGAAAAAGCACGGCGTGAAACTCGGCTTCATGTCCTTCTTCGTCAAAGCCTGCACCCACGCCCTGAAAGAAATTCCGGAAGTCAACGCCGAAATTGACGGTCAGGACGTGGTCTACAAAAACTACGTCCATATGGGCGTGGCGGTGGGCACCCCGTCTGGCCTTGTCGTGCCCGTGCTGCGCGATGCAGACCAGATGGGCTTTGCCGCAATCGAAAAGAAAATCGCCGAACTGGGCATCCGCGCCCGCGATGGCAAACTGTCGATGGCCGAAATGCAGGGTGGTTCCTTCACCATCTCCAACGGCGGCGTCTACGGCAGCCTGATGTCCTCGCCCATCCTGAACCCACCACAATCGGGCATTCTGGGGATGCACAAAATCCAAGACCGCCCCGTCGTGGTCGCAGGCCAAATCGTCATCCGCCCGATGATGTATCTGGCCCTGTCCTACGACCACCGCATCGTGGACGGCAAAGGTGCGGTGACCTTCCTCGTGCGCGTGAAAGAGGCGCTGGAAGATCCTCGGCGGTTGTTGATGGATTAGTGAGATGAATGAAAGTCGCCTAAGCAGGCCATTGTTGATTTGGGTTTTAATCATTTTCTTGGTTTACACAATTCTGGGCGCTTGTCTGAATTTCTATTCGTCTTGGACAGATGGAATACGCTACAGCGCCTTTCAGACCGTATTTGGACTCGCTTCTGTTGCGGCCAGTTCTTGGCTTTTGTACGAAGTTTGGTTCAGACGCCCAAGCCAAGTTTTTGCCGCGTTTGTGAATGCGGCAATTCTACTCCTCCTCTATGGATTGATGACCATCAGTGCATTGTTACGAGGCGAGACTGAAAACTTCTTCGCGGCCCTATTTCTCGGGGCTTTTTCGGTTGGAGTTTGGGTAGCAATCGGTCTCTATCTTCGCCGTGTTAAGGCCACCCCATGACCCCCGAACTCCTCTCCCTCACCCTCGCCGCCCTCCTACAGGCCGTCCAGCTTGTCCTCTACGCCACCCCCGCCAATCTGGAAATCGGGGTGCGCTATACATCGTCGTCCCGCGACACCCCCCTGCCCAAACCCCTCTCCCCCACCACCGCCCGCCTCCTGCGCGCCTTCAACAACCATAACGAGGGGCTTATCCTTTTCACCATCGCCGTCCTCGTCGTCACCCTCGCAAATCAATCCACCCCCATCACCCAATTCGCCGCCTACACCTACCTCGCCGCCCGCATCGCCTACATCCCCGCCTATGCCCTAAACCTCACCCCATGGCGCTCGGCCATCTGGTTCGCAGGCTTCTCCGCCACACTCACCATGCTCATCGCCGCCCTCATCCCTTCCTAACTCTCCAAATACCTCGGGGGTCTGGGGGCTGGCCCCCAGCTTTCCGCCCGCCCCCCAAATGTAGTTACGGATGCAATACGCAAAAAATACGCATAAAATACGCAAACCAGACATAAGGAAACACCATGGCCCAGTTTGACACCATCATCATCGGCGCTGGCCCCGGCGGCTATGTCTGCGCCATCCGCGCCGCCCAATTGGGCCTAAGCGTCGCCATCGTCGAAGGGCGCGAAACCCTTGGCGGCACCTGCCTGAACGTAGGTTGCATCCCCTCCAAAGCCTTGCTGCACGCCACACATTCCCTGCACGAAGTGCATGAAAACTTTGAAAAAATGGGCCTGATGGGCGGCGCGCCAACCGTCGATTGGGCCAAGATGCAGGCCTATAAACAGGATGTTGTGAACGGCAACACCAAGGGCATCGAGTTCCTGCTGAAGAAGAACAAAGTCACGTGGATTAAAGGCTGGGCATCCATCCCCGCCGCAGGTCAGGTCAAAGTGGGTGATGAAACCCACAGTGCCCGCCACATCGTCATCGCCACAGGCTCCGCCCCCGCCACCCTGCAAGGCGTTGATATTGATGAAAAAACCATCGTCACCTCCACTGGCGCGCTGACCTTGGGCGCCATCCCAAAGTCCCTTATCGTCATCGGCGCAGGGGTGATCGGCCTAGAAATGGGCAGCGTCTACGCCCGCCTTGGGGCAGAGGTAACGGTGATCGAATATCTTGACACCATCACCCCCGGCATGGACGGCGAGGTTGCCAAATCCTTCCAAAAAATTCTCACGAAACAAGGGATTAAGTTCATCCTTGGCGCGGCAGTGCAATCTGCCAAACCCGCCAAATCAGGCGCAACCGTCACCTACAAACTGCGCAAGGATGATAGCGAGGCCACCCTCACCGCCGACACTGTCCTCCTCGCCACAGGCCGCACCCCCTATACTGCGGGTCTGGGCCTAGAAGCCTTGGGCGTGGAAATGCTGCCCCGCGGCCAAATCAAAACCGATGACCATTTCCGAACCAATATCAACGGCTTATACGCCATCGGCGATGCGATTGTCGGCCCCATGCTGGCGCATAAGGCCGAAGATGAAGGCATGGCACTGGCCGAAATCATGGCAGGAAAATCGGGCCATGTGAATTACGGTGTGATCCCCGGCGTGGTCTATACCACCCCCGAAGTCGCCAGCGTTGGTGCCACCGAAGAACAGCTGAAAGAGGTGGGCCGCGCCTACAAGGTTGGCAAATTCCCCTTCATGGGCAACGCCCGCGCCAAGGCGATCTTCCAAGCCGATGGCTTTGTCAAAATCCTTGCCGATGCCGCCACCGACCGCATCCTTGGCGCGCATATCATCGGGCCAATGGCGGGCGATTTGATA
Organism: Rhodobacter sp.; assembly: GCA_027482795.1. Lineage (GTDB taxonomy): Bacteria > Pseudomonadota > Alphaproteobacteria > Rhodobacterales > Rhodobacteraceae > Cypionkella. Next base: position 2,314 of record JAIXVS010000273.1, on the reverse strand, counting down.
CACGAGGTCTGCGTGGCGATGGAGTTTGGCGCATCGGCCCAAGACCTTGCGCTGACCTGCCACGCCCACCCCACCTATAGCGAAGCCGTGCGCGAGGCGGCGCTGGCCTGCGGCGACGGGGCCATCCACGCCTAACACCTTGTATTTGAAAAATAATTCCTAGGGGGCGCTAGCCTCCTAGGAAATCATGTGCCGCAGCCCCTGCGTGACATCTGTGCGCACGGCAAGGCGCAATCCAGGCTCGTCCCCCGCGCGCAGGGCGGCCAAAATCATGCGGTGATGTTGGGGCATCTCGCGGCGGCGAATTTTCTGATACATCTCGCGCATGGTTGGCCCCAGTTGCAGCCAAACCGTTTCAATCATCGCCAGCATCGCAGGCGTCTGCGCGCGCAAATACAGCGTGCGGTGAAACTCCAAATTACTGCGCACATAGGCCACAGCATCTTGATTTATAACAGCATCTTGGTTCAACGCATTGATCGCGGCCAGTCGATCAATCAGCGCGAAATGGGCGCGGGGCAGTGCGCGCGATGCCATTTCAGGTTCCAGCAGCGCCCGAACGGCGGCCAGTTCTTCGATACGCTCGGGTGCCAAAATCGGGGTCGATACCCGCCCTGATGCCGACATGGTAAACGCCCCTTCCGCAGCCAACCGCCGCACCGCTTCGCGCGCGGGCGTCATCGAGACGTCAAATTGCTGCGCAATGCCGCGAATGGTCAGCGCTTGGCCTGGGGATAACTCGCCATGCAGCACCTGTTGGCGCAGCGCCCGATAGACGCGCTCATGCGCGGCGGCGTTCGGGTCGGCAAGGCGGGGCTTGATGGGCATGGCCGCAACCTTTCACAACCAGCGGGCTGCGGTCAATGGGGCTTTGGTCAAACTGTGGGATGCGGCGCTTTGGCCAAAGCAGGGTGCGGCGCATCAAACCGCACCGCCTGCAAGGCCGCGCCATTGCGTTTAAGCCAATCGCGCTGCACCTGCCAATTGGGATACAGCCGCGCCACAACGGCCCAAAAGGCGGGCGAATGGTTCATCTCGATCAAATGGGCCACTTCATGGGCGGCGACATAGTCCAGCACCGCAGGCGGGGCCATAATCAGCCGCCAGTTATACATCAGCGCACCGTCGGGGCTGCACGACCCCCAGCGCGAGCGTGTGTCGCGCAGGCTGATCTGGGCCACTTTGCGCCCCACCTGCGCGGCGTAATGATCGGATGCCGCCGCCAATCGGTCGCGCGCGCGCACCTTTAAAAAGGCCGCAATGCGCGCAGGCACCCGCACAGGGTCACCTGGAACAATCAACTGCCCCGCCTCGATGCGCAGCGCGCGCCCTGCGCCCGTGGCAATGGTCAACACCTGCCCCTCCAGCGTCACCTGCCCGCCATAGGTCAGGCTTGGGCTTGGCGGCAGCTGGGCAAGTGCCTTGCGGATCCACCCTTCATGCGCGCGAGCAAAGGCCAACGCCTCGGCCTCGCGGGCGCGCTGCGGCAGGGTCAGGGTGACGCGGCCATCACTTTGCCCCACCCGCAGCGAAAACCGCCGCGCCCGCGCGGTGCGACGCAGGGTAATCTCGATGGGGGGCTCGCCAATGGTTTCGGGCATAAGGCGCACAAGATACCACCGCGCGCGCCGCCTGCAAGCCATGCAAAACCGCGCGGGCGCAATTCGCCGCCGCTTGCCAAAATTTCGCATGAAAACCCTTTGACAGCAGCCCCGCGCTGTGGCAAGCGGCGCTATTGCAGTGCAGGGCATGTGTTGTTGGGCCCTGCTGATCTGACCTAAGTCAAAGGAATACACCATGCCATTGGCAGAATGGGGAACAAAGCGGGTTTGCCCCACCACGGGAAAACGCTTTTACGATTTGAACAGAAACCCAATCGTCAGCCCCTATACGGGCGAGATTGTGGATATTGAAAGCGCCCGCCGCAAAATGGCCGCATCCGTGATTGCGCGCGTTCAGCCCGAAAAAGACGAAGACATCAACCTTGTCGACGATCTGGAAGGCGATGATCTGCTGGTCGAAGGCGTGGCCGATGATGCCGAACTGGACGACGAGCTGCTGGAAGAAGATGCAGACGACACCGTTTCGCTGGACGATCTGGCCGATGTCGCGGGCGATGAGGAAGAGCTTTAATTTGCGCACAAGGAAGGGCGCGGGCGTGCATTTTTGCCCTTGCACCCCGCCCCGCCCTACCCTAAACAGCGCCCACGCAGCCGCGCCCAACGGCTGATGGAATGGGGTCATAGCTCAGATGGGAGAGCGCTTGAATGGCATTCAAGAGGTCGGGAGTTCGATCCTCCCTGGCTCCACCAAT
>JAIXVS010000196.1 GCA_027482795.1 Rhodobacter sp. | reverse complement strand
TAATCGCCAGCCCCAGCCCGATCAGCAATTGCCGATGCGGCATAATGGCCCCCACACTGCCACCCGCCTGCGTGGGAAACAGCGTCAGCCCAGACGGAAAAGTTACATGAGTTCCAACACTTAGACCATAGCTGACCGCCCGCAAACGGGCGATGTAATTGCTGGCCAGCGCGTCATCGTCGTCTAGCCGAAAATGCACAGCGGTCTTGTAAAACCCCGCGCCAAGGCTGTCTTCGATATGCTTTCGAAAGGCAAAGGCCCCATTGCGGCGGCTGGAAAAATCCAAGATCACATTGCTGTCCTGCGCCGTAATCGCCCGAAGGCGGTCTTTGAACCGTTCGGGCATAATGTCGGATGACATGACCACCACCTTGAAATCGCGGTCAGTCTGCGCGCGCAGGCTGGGTAAGGTTAGGTTTTCAAAAAGAAAAAACCGCCGCGCCATGCGGGTTTCGTCATACAGTTGCACTTGGGCGGCGTCATGATCTTCGGGTTTCAAACGGGTATCGGTTTGCCCGAAAAAGGAAAAACGAATGTGGCAATAAATATCTCGCGTTTCAAACACTTGGCCGCGCTCCCAATATTCGCGTTTGTTGTTTTAAATCAGACACAGCCCGCCCGCGCAAGATTGGTGAGCGAGTGGAAACAATGCCCATGCTAAGCCACCCCACCTAAACAGGCGGTAAATGCCTGCCACCCTTGCAATAATGCCCCCTTGCGCCTGAGGGCGGATTTGGGTTTGCTGCGGGCATTGGTGCGCGGTTTGGGCGAGGGTGATGATATGGAAAACTGGGACGAAATTCGCACCGCGATGCATGTGGCCCAGCGCGGCACAGTCTCTGGCGCGGCCGAGGCGATGGCCGTGCACCATGCCACCGTGATCCGCCATATCGACGCGCTAGAGGCGCGGCTGGGCGTGAAGCTGTTTCAGCGCCACGCCCGCGGTTATACCCCTACCGAGGCAGGGCGCGATCTGCTGTCGGTCGCGCAAACCACGCAAGAGCAGTTTTCAGGGCTGGCCAGCCGTATCAAGGGGCAAACAGGGTCTATTTCGGGCGAATTGGTTGTGACGTCTATTGTTGAATTGTCGCGGTTTATCACCCCTGCCTTGGCTGAATTTCAGGCCATCCACCCCGATGTCACGGTACGTTTTTTAACGGGGGGCCGCCTGTTTCGGCTGGAATATGGCGAGGCGCATGTTGCCATACGTGCCATGCGGCAAGGCGCGCGCGCCGATCAGCCCGATAATGTGGTGCAGCCCTTTGCCCGCACCACAACGGGGCTTGTCGCGGCGCAATCCTATGTCGACCGCTTAGGGATGCCGCAGACCGAAGCTGACCTTGCCGAGCATCATTTCGTGGGGCTAGAATCCTCTACCGCGCCGTTCAACGATTGGCTGGCCGAGGTTGCCCCCGTAAACCGCATCACTTTTCGTGTAGATGATACGGCCGCAATGCGCGACGCTATTGTTGCGGGCGCGGGGATTGGGTTTATGCCCAGCTACCATTTGGATCAGCACCCCAATTTGGTGAAAATTCTAACCCCAAGGCCGCATTGGACAACCGATTTTCTGTTGATCACCCATGTTGATTTGCACCGCACTGCCAAGGTGCAGGCGCTGCTGACGTATTTGAAAGCAAAGGCAAAAATATGGGATCTGTCCTAGCCACCGCGCTGGCCCGCCTGCCGCGCCATATGCAGGGGCATTTGGGGATGCTCGCCTTTTCGGCGTTGGTTGCGGGGTCATTCTCGCTGGGGGCCATGGCTGCGCCCTATGTCTCGCCCTCGGCGCTGACGGTGCTGCGCTTTGCGCTGGCAGGGGTGCTGGTGGGGGCGGTTGCGCATTTTACGGTTGGCCTGCCGCGCAGCGCGTGGCGCGCGCCGTGGCGTTACGCCATTATGGGCGCGCTGATGTCGGTGTATTTTGTGATGATGTTCTGGGGGCTGCAAACCGCCCATGCCGTGCCCATTGCAGCGGTGTTTACGCTTACCCCCGTTATGTCGGCAGGCTTTGGCTGGCTGTTCCTGCGCCAGATTACCACGGCCCGCATGGGCGTTGCGCTGGCCATTGGGGCGGCTGGCGCGTTGTGGGTGATTTTTCGCGGCGATATCGGCGCGCTGTTGCGCCTTGAAGGGGGTTTTGGCGAAGGGGTTTATTTCATTGGCTGCATCGCCCATGCCGCCTATACCCCCCTGCTGCGCAAATTGAACAGGGGCGAGCCTGCGCTGGTGTCCACCTTTGGGATGATGATGGCAGGGCTGGTGATTTTAACCCTGTGGGGCGGCGGCGATGTTCTGGCAACCGACTGGGCAGGCCTGCCCGCGATCGTGTGGATTTGCCTGATCTATATCTCGGTCGCGGCCAGTGCGATTACCTTTGTGCTGATGCAGTTTTCGTCAATGCGCCTGCCGTCGGCCAAGGTGATGGCCTATACCTATCTGGTGCCCACTTGGGTGATTTTGTGGGAACTGGCACTGGGGCACGTTGTGCCGCCGTGGAACGTACTGGGCGGCGTGGCGCTGACCGCGCTGGCATTGGCGCTGCTGCTG
>JAIXVS010000154.1 GCA_027482795.1 Rhodobacter sp. | reverse complement strand
GCATATTGCCACCAACCCCCGCGGCGGAAGCTGCGGGCATGATGATCGAAATCTTCGGGCGCGTTCAGGGGGCCGTAGTAGATCGGGCGTTCCCATCCGTTCACTTGGCCAAACTGCGCGCCAAGGGCTTTCTGGCGGTCATAGACAGGGGCGGTGCGCAAGGGGCGGGCGGCTTCGCGTTCTTCATCGGGGTGATGCAGAATAAAGACGTGGTCATAGCATTCTTCATTCTTGCGCGCGGCGTATTCGGTGGTCATCCAGCCGCCAAAACGGCGCGGGTCCAGCGAGGCCATGTCAATTTCCGCCTCGCCCGCCGTCATCATTTGGGCAAGGTAATATCCCGTGCCACCTGCGGCGGTGATGCCAAAGCTAAAGCCCTCGGCAAGCCACATGTTGCGCAGGCCTGGGGCTGGGCCAACCAGCGGGTTGCCATCGGGGGTATAGCAGATGGGGCCGTTGAAATCGTCCTTTAGCCCCACGGTTTCCGACGATGGAATGCGGTGGATCATCGACATATATTCAGCCTAGATCCGTTCCAAATCCAGCGGGAACAGATCGGCGCGGAAGGAGGGGGGAACATCGTAGAGGAACCGCGCAGGGGCGTTCTTTTCATATGGGCCTAAAATCCAGCCGCCGCGTTCTTCGCGGACATACCATTTCGCATCGGCATCGCGCAGGACGGGGTGCTGATCGTTGGTTTTGCGCCATTCCACCAGTGCGGGGTCGGGCTCGGTGACAATATACTGATGTTCGACAGGAATGGCGGGCGTTTTGATGCCCAGCAGCCGCGCCGTGCGCTGCGCGTGATTGCCCGTGGCGGTGACGACATGTTCGGCGTGGATTTCGAATTTCTCCTCCGCAGCCACAAGGTTGCCGCCCGTCTCGTGCATACGGGTGCAGGACACGATCCATTCGCTGCCCGTCCAACGGTAGCCGTCCACTTGGATTTTGCGTTCAAACGTCGCGCCCAGTTGCCGTGCGCCTTTGGCCATGGCTTGGGTGACATCGGCGGGGTTGATATAGCCATCTTGAGGGTGAAACAACGCGCCGACAAGGTCTTCGGTGCGCACAAGCGGCCAGCGGTCTTTGATCTGCGCGGGGGTCAGAAATTCGTGATAGACCCCCGCCGTTTCGGCGACAGATGAATAGAGCATATATTCATCCATGCGTTCTTGGCGCTGCGCCATGCGCAGGTTACCCACAACATAAAAGCCGGGGTTCAGGCCCGTTTCCGCCTCGAGTCCCTTATAGAAATCGACCGAATATTTGTGGATATGGGTGGTGGCATAGCCCATGTTGAACAAAGGCAAAAGGCCAGCGGCGTGCCATGTGGAACCTGCCGTCAACTCGTCGCGCTCAACCAACATCGTATCCCATCCAGCCTTAGCCAGATGATAGGCAATCCCTGTGCCCACCGCACCGCCACCGACGACCAATGCTTTGACATGCGTTTTCATGGGAACTCTCCGAAAATGGGGGCGCGGTTAGGCTTTGGTTCGTTTTGCCGCAGATGGGGCAAAAAGGGCAAGGGGGGGCCGACCTTTGACGGCGAAAAACGACATATGTCTTATTTGCGGCATGGGCGAAGGGGGGCTCGCCCCCCTTGTCGCTTCGCTCCTCACCCCCGAGGATATTTGAGAAAAAGAGAAAGCGCAGGCGGAGTTACTTGTGCGCAGCGCGGCCAAAGGCGGCAGAGGCAGCGAAGATGAGGGCGGCGATGGTGATGATCGAGGGGCCAGCGGGCGTGTCTTGCCACAGCGACAGGGCAAGGCCGCCAAGGCAGGCCTGCGCGCCGATAAAGGCGGCGATGGTGGCCATGGATTCAGGTGTGCGCGACAGCGCGCGGGCGGCGGCGGCGGGGATGATCAGCATAGCGGCGATCAGCAGAGCGCCGACAATTTTTAGGGCGACGGCGACGACAACGGCCAGCGCGATGGTCAGGGTAAGGCGCTCGGTGCTGGGGTTGATGCCGCTCGCATGGGCCAAATCTTCGGATAGGGTGGCGGTCAGCAGGCGCTGCCAGCGCCAGATCAACAGCGCCAAGACCAGTGCCGCGCCGCCCCAGATAAAGGCCAAATCGGCGCGGCTGACCGCCAGAATATCGCCAAACAAATAGCTGGACAGATCGGCGCGCACATTTGGCACATAGGAAATGGCGACAAGGCCAAAGGCCAGCGCCGAATGGGCCAAAACGCCCAATGTTGTATCCATCGCCCAGCCCTTGGCGGCAAGGGTGGACACTGTTCCTGCCATGGCAAGGGCGACGATCAGCGTGCCAATGCCAATGGGCAGGTGCAGCGCCAGTGCCAGTGCAACGCCCAGAATGGCAGCGTGGGATGTCGCATCGCCGAAATAGGCCATGCGCCGCCAGACCACAAAACTGCCCAAGGGCCCAGTTGCCAGCGCAAGGCCAATGCCCGCTAGGGCCGCGCGAATTAGGAAATCATCAAGCATGGTTATGGCCATAATGCGGATCGGTGGGGCTGCGTCCAAAGGCGTCTTTTGCTCCGGTGGTGGGCGCTGGGCCAGCAGGCACATGCCCGCCATCATGCACATGGTCATGCGCGTGTTGATACAGCGCCAGCGCGCCTTGGGTGCCAAGGCCAAACAGCGCGCGGTATTCAGGGGCAGATGAGACTACATGAGGCGCGCCTTGGCAGCAGATATGGCCGTTCAGACATATCACGCGGTCAGAGGCGGCCATAACAACATGCAGATCATGCGATACCATCAGCACGGCTGCACCCGTTTCCAGCCGCAATTCTTCGATCAGGCGGTAAAAGGCGGCCTCGCCCTGTTGGTCAAGCCCTTGGGTCGGCTCGTCCAACACCAAAATCTGCGGATCGGTCAGCAGGGCGCGGGCCAGCATGGCGCGCTGCATTTGTCCGCCCGAAAGCTGCGCCATCTGCGCGCCTTCTTGGCCCGCAAGGCCCACGCGGGCCAGTGCGGCGCGGGCGTCTTTGTCGCGCACGTTTTGCGGCAGCGACAGGAACCTGCGCACCGTCATCGGCATAGCGCGGTCGATGGCAAGTTTTTGCGGCACATAGCCAAGGCGCAGATCTGGCGCGCGTTGAACTTGCCCGCTTGCCAGCGGCACAATGCCCAATAGCGCCCTGAGAAGTGTAGATTTGCCCGACCCGTTCGGCCCGATCAGGGTGACAATTTCGCTTTGATCTATGGCTAGGGACACATCGGTAAGCACATTGGCCGCACCGAATGCCACAGAAATATGCTGCGCAGAAATCAGGCTCATGCGGCGACCCTTTGGCAGGCGGGGCAAAGGCCAAGCGCCTCGATTGTGGCGGTTTCAACAGCAAAGCCCATTTTAGATGCGGCGCTGTCCAAAGCGGCGCGCGCGGGGGCGGCGGGGGCCTCGGAGACTGCATTACAGGCGCGGCAAATCAGAAAGGCAGCCGTGTGGTGTTCGCCCATATGCATACAGGCGGTAAAGGCGTTCAGGCGCCGGATGCGGTGGGCAAGGCCGTGTTCTTCCAGAAAATCCAGCGCGCGGTGACCTTCCAGCAAGATTTCCAATGTGCGGCGGCGCACGGGTGTCATGCGCAGGCCCTTTGCGGCCAAAATCCCTGTCGCACGTGCCAGCGCGTCGCTGGCGCAGGGGCCGTGATCATGCGCGGCAAAGGCCAGATCGGGGGCCGCGCAGCTGGGGCAATGGTCGTGGGGCATCTGTCGCTTTGCGCCTCTTGCAATGTTACGATATAACATATAGATCACAGCCAACCCAAAGGAAAGGCCGCGAGTGATGCGTTATATCATATCATCCATTCTGTCCATGCTGCCCCTGCCTGCGCTGGCTGACGT
>JAIXVS010000298.1 GCA_027482795.1 Rhodobacter sp. | reverse complement strand
CAAACGCTGAAAAATCGCGAAGGGTTTGGGGAAACATCTACTGCGAAGCTGTTCGCCGCCATTGATGCGCGCCGCGCCATTGGCCTTGATCGGCTGATCTTTGCCCTTGGCATCCGCCACGCGGGCGAGGTGGCGGGCGCCTTGCTGGCCTATCATTACGGCACATGGCCTGCGCTGATGGCCGCGCTGGATGCAATCCCCGCAGACCCTGACCTGCGGGCGGGCCATGCCGCATGGGCCGAATTGACCGCCATCGATGGCGTGGGCGCGGTGCTGGCCAATTCGCTTTTAGAGACGTTCAAAAACCCCACCGAACGCGCGGCCATCGACGCGCTGGTGGCGCATTTGCACATTCAGCCCCCCCCCGCCCGCCAAACCGAAGGCAGCCCCATTGCAGGAAAAACTGTTGTATTTACAGGCAGTTTGGAAAAACTCTCGCGCGCCGAGGCCAAGGCGCAGGCCGAACGTCTGGGGGCGAAGGTGGCAGGTTCGGTATCGGCCAAAACCGATATTCTGGTCGCGGGGCCTGGCGCGGGATCAAAACTGAAAGAGGCCGAAAAGCACGGCGTGCGCGTGCTGGATGAAGACGCGTGGATCGCGCTGATCGCCCCATCATGAGCCGCCCTGAAATCCTGTTCCCCCTGTTTGCCGATCTGGAAACGCTTCAGGGCGTTGGCCCCAAAACGGCGCAGGCCATGGCGGCGCTGGGCGTGGCGCGGCCCAAGGATTTGCTGTATCTTTTGCCGCAGGCGGGGGTGGATCGGTCGCGCAAACAGTCGGTGCGCGATGTGGTTCCCCCCGCTGTGGTGACAGTCGAGGTGACTGTGGGCGGCCATTTCCCCCCGCGCGCCAAGGGCCCTTACCGCGTGATGGTGCGCGATGCGGGGATGGAATTTCAACTGGTTTACTTTCACGCGCGCGATGATGCGTTGCAGCGCCTGTTGCCCACGGGGCAAAAGCGCCTGATTTCTGGCAAGCTAGAGGTTTTTGATGGCATTGCCCAAATGCCCCATCCCGACCATGTGCTGCGCCTTGAAGAGGCGTATACTTTGCCCGCCTTTGAACCTGTCTATCCGCTGACGGCAGGGGTCACGCAAAAACAATTGGCCAAGGCGGCGGCCTCGGCGCTTGCCCGCGCGCCCAAACTGCCCGAATGGATTGATCCCGCGCAAAAGGCGCGCGAAGGCTGGCCCGATTGGCAGGCGGCGCTGTTGGCCGCCCATGGCCCCAAATCCGTGGCCGATTTGGCCGCCACCCATCCCGCCCGCGCCCGCCTTGCCTATGACGAGATGTTCGCCCATCAGGTCACGCTGGCGCTGGCGCGGGCGAAAATGCGGCGCGGCAAGGGGCGCGCGTCGCAAGGCACGGGTGCGCTGCAAGCCCGCGTTCTGGCCAGCCTGCCCTATGCGCCGACAGGGGCGCAAACCCGCGCCTTGGCGGAAATTGCGGCCGATTTGGCCAGCGCCCAGCGCATGAATCGCCTGCTGCAGGGCGATGTGGGCGCGGGGAAGACTCTGGTCGCCTTTCTGGCGCTGCTGATCGCCGTCGAGGCGGGCGGGCAGGGCGCGCTGATGGCCCCGACCGAGATTTTGGCCCGCCAACATGCCGAAGGTTTGATGCCATTGGCCGCCGCTGCGGGGGTGCGCCTTGAGGTGCTGACAGGCCGCGACAAAGGGGGCGAGCGCGCCGAAAAACTGGCAGCCTTGGCAAAGGGGCAGATTCAGATTTTGGTCGGCACCCATGCTGTATTTCAAAAAGATGTGCATTTTCATGATCTTCGTCTGGCAGTGGTGGACGAGCAGCACCGCTTTGGCGTGGCCCAGCGGATGGAGCTGGGCGCGAAAGGCGAGGCGGCGGATGTTTTGGTCATGACCGCCACCCCCATTCCGCGCAGCCTTGCGCTGGCAAGTTATGGCGATATGGATGTGTCGGTTTTGGATGAAAAACCCGCAGGGCGAAAGCCGATCAAAACCGCGCTGATCGCCACCAATCGGCTGGACGAGGTCACCGCCCATTTGGCCCGCGCCATTGCAGAGGGCAAACAGGCCTATTGGGTTTGCCCCTTGGTCGAGGAATCCGAATTGGTTGATCTGGCCTCGGCCGAGGTGCGTTTTGCCGCGCTGCGCGCGCAGTTTGGCGGCAAGGTGGGGCTGGTGCATGGCCAAATGCCCCCTGCCGAAAAAGATGCCGCCATGGCGCGGTTTGTGGCGGGCGAGACTGCGGTTTTGGTGGCCACAACAGTGATCGAAGTGGGGGTGAATGTGCCCAATGCCACGATTATGGTGATCGAGCGCGCGGAAACCTTTGGCCTTGCGCAGTTGCACCAATTGCGCGGGCGCGTCGGGCGCGGGGCCGAAAGCTCGACCTGTTTGCTGCTGTATCAAGCGCCCCTGTCCGAAAGCGCGGCGCGGCGGCTGAAGGTGATCCGCGAAACCGAAGATGGGTTCAAGATTTCCGAAGAAGACCTGTCTATGCGCGGCGCGGGCGATTTAATCGGCACGGCGCAATCGGGCCTGCCGCGTTTTCGCGTGGCCGATTTGGAAACGCAATCTGCGCTGATGGCGGTGGCGCAATCGGATGCGCGGGCGCTGCTGGCGCTGGATCCAGACCTGACCAGCGCGCGCGGGCAGGCCACCCGCACCCTGTTGTGGCTGCTGGACCAAGACCGCGCAATTCGTTTGATTTCCGTAGGTTAGCGGACGAGCCTAACAAAAATCCCACTTTGTTCGCAAATGTTCTTAAAAAGTTCTTGACCAATGGTTAACGATATGAGAACAATATAGCAACAAACGAGGGAGGCTATCATGAAATTCAAAACCAAAATCGATGATCAAACCCGCCACGCCGCACTGATCGAAGATGCCGTTGGCGTTGTTTCACTGTTTGTTTTGCTGTTTGCTTGGCTTGGCTTTACGGGCCCGTTCTAAGCCACTGCTTGATCTTTTTGCCTGCGTTCTGCTGATCGCGCGCCGTCTGTCCCGTCTGCGCCTGTTCGATCAAGAATGCCACTTCCGCCGCCATCCTTGTGATGCGCGGCGGTTTTTTTATGCGGCGGCGCAGGCCTTTATCGTGGCATCGATGCACAGCAGAATCGAAGCGTGGCGGTTTTTATACGCCTGCGCCGCGCGCAGCACGGCGTAATCGGCAAAGGGGGCAGGGGGCGGGGCTGCGCCCTGCGCCAGCATATCCGCCACTTGGGCGCGCAGGGCTGGCAAATCTGCCACCTGTTGCCCAATCACCCCCGCGCCAAAAATCGCAGCCGATGCTTGGCCCAAGGCGCAGGCCTTGACCGTTTGGGCAAAGCCCGTGATCTGCCCATTCTGCACCGCAACCTCGACCGATACGGTCGATCCGCAGTGCGGAGATCGGGCAGACCCCGCCGCCATAGCCCCGTCCAGCCGTCCTAAATGCGGAATCTGCGTGGTCAGTTCCAGTATCCGCGCCGAATACAACGCTATCAGATCGCCATCGCTCATCGCTTTTCCTTTTGCTTGGCTTAAGATATGCGCAATTCATCCCGCCGAAAAGACCCGCCGCTAAGGAGCCATGATGTTTGATCCCGCAAGCCTGACCTATGACGCGAACGGCCTGATCCCCTGCATCGCGCAAGATCACGCCACGGGCGAGGTTTTGATGTTTGCGTGGATGAACGCGGACGCGGTGGCGCAGACGCTGGAAACGGGGCGGGTGACCTATTGGTCACGTTCGCGCGGGGCGTTTTGGGTTAAGGGGGAAACTTCGGGCCATGTGCAAAAACTGGTGGATCTGCGCATCGATTGCGACCGCGATTGTTTGCTGGCGCTGGTCGATCAAACGGGCCCCGCCTGCCACACCAACCGCCGTTCTTGCTTTTACACCGCCATCCGCGCGGGCGAAGAAATTGAATTGACCCAGCCCCTATAGCCCGACCATGCGGCGAATATCGGCAGGGCTCGCCCCTTCGGCCCGATATTTCGCCAGCGCGCGGGCATCGTCACGCTTGGCCAGACGCTTGCCGCCTTCGTCGCGGATCAGGCGGTGGTGGTGGTATATCGGTGTGGGCAGGCTAAGTGCGCGCTGCAAAATCACATGAATGCGCGTGGCCTCGAACAAGTCCGCCCCGCGCACAACATGCGTCACGCCCTGCGCCGCGTCATCCAGCACGACCGATAGGTGATAGGACGTGCCCATATCCCGCCTTGCCAACACCACATCGCCGATGGACTGGACATAGTCTTGCGCGGTGATGCGCACCTTGCCCGCCAAACCTGCGCCCGTCTCTTGGAACTGCGTCTCTTGCGCCAGCAATCCCATATTCAGCCGCAGCGCCGCATCCCTTGGCATCGCCCCGCGTGGCGCGCAGCGGCAGGTGCCAGGATAGACAGGGCCATCAGGCCCCACCGCCCCCTCTTGCGCGCCTTCTTGCGGGGCGGAAAGTGCCGCTCCAATATCGCGGCGGGTGCAGGTGCAAGGATAAATCAGCCCCCCATCCCACAGCCCCTGCAAGGCGGCCTCATAGGCGGGAAGGCGGGTACTTTGGCGCATCACCTCGCCATCCCAAGCCACCCCAAGCCATTGCAAATCATCATAAATCTGCGCTTCCCACTGGGGGCGCGAACGCGCGCGGTCAATATCCTCGATCCGCAGTAAAAACGCGCCCCCCGCCGCGCGGGCCATGTCATGGGCCAACAGCGCAGAATAGGCATGGCCCAGATGCAAGGGGCCTGTCGGGCTGGGGGCAAATCGGGTTACGAAAGCCATTGGGTAAAGGATTCTTTGGCGCGGTCGGTATAGGCCTTATATCGGTCTTTGCGCCCGCGCCGCCCGCCTTTGGCCACAACGGGGGGGAACAGGCCAAAGTTCACATTCATCGGCTGGAACGTCTTTGCATCCGCCCCGCCCGTAATATGGGTAATCAGCGCGCCCATGGCCGTGTCAGGCGGGGGCGGGGGCAGGTGGCGGCCCTGCAATTCCGCCGCCGCCATCCGCCCTGCAACCAGCCCCATGGCCGCGGATTCGACATATCCCTCCACCCCCGTAATCTGCCCCGCAAAGCGGATATTGGGGCGGGTTTTCAGCCGCATCTGATCGTCCAGCAGCGTGGGCGAGTTGATAAACGTATTGCGATGTATCCCGCCCAGCCGCGCAAACTGCGCCCCTGCCAGCGCGGGTATCATGCGCAAAACTTCGGTCTGCGCGCCGTATTTCATCTTAGTCTGAAATCCGACGATATTATACAGCGTGCCCAGTTTGTTATCACGGCGCAGTTGCACCACGGCATAGGGTTTTTCGGGGGAATGGGGGTTGGTCAGCCCCACAGGCTTCATCGGGCCAAAGCGCAGCGTCTCGCGCCCGCGCTCGGCCATCACTTCGATGGGCAGGCAGCCGTCGAAATAGCCCGCAGTTTCCCCTTCGTGAAATTCGGTTTTGTCGGCGGCCAGCAGCGCGTCGATAAACCCTTCATATTCCGCGCGGGTTAAGGGGCAGTTCATATAGGCGGTCTGCTCTTCCTCGCTCTCGCCCTTGTCATAGCGCGACTGCATCCAAGCCTTTGTCATATCAACAGACTCTGCATAGACAATCGGGGCAATAGCGTCGAAAAACGCCAGCGCCTCGGCCCCTGTATGCGCGCGGATCGATGTTGCCAGCGCGCCCGATGTCAGCGGCCCTGTGGCGATAATCCACGTGCCTTGGTCGGGCAGCTGCGTAATCTCTTCAAAGCTTGCCGAAATCAGCGGATGGGCCATCAGCCGTGCGGTCACGGTTTGGGCAAACGGGTCGCGATCCACCGCCAGCGCCCCGCCCGCAGGCAGGCGGTGCTGGTGGGCCGCCTGCATAATCAGCCCCTGCGCCGCGCGCATTTCCCAATGCAAAAGGCCCACGGCGTTTTGTTCGTCATCGTCAGATCGGAACGAATTGGAACAGACCATTTCTGCAAAATCGCCCGTTCGGTGGGCAAAGGTGCCAACCTTTGGGCGCATCTCGTGGATGACCACGCGCACGCCAGCCTGCGCCGCCTGCCACGCCGCTTCGGCCCCCGCCATCCCGCCGCCAATGATGTGAAGTGTGTTGTCCATGCGCGGCATTTAGCCCGCAAAGGGGCAAAAGGGAAGGGCGCAGTGCCGCAAGCTGGGGCAAGACCAGTTTCACAGCGCACCCAGCACGGCAAACGGCGTAGCACCAAGTTTAAGGGTCAGCCCGCGCGCCGCCAATTGCGCTGTTCATCGTCTTTTAACCAAATTGGATTATATATCCTAAAAGGTAGTATTTTTAACTAAAGTTTGGTCGATCAGAGCAAAAGATGATGAATACTCTTATTGATTGTTTGCTTCGTTAAATTTTGCTACCCGTTACGTGTAAAACTGGAGGGCGTTATGAATATTTCCACGTCATTTATCGATGTTCTTGAAATCGAAGCAATCGCCTCAATAATGGATATTACGGAAGATCAATATTCAGGCAGCGCCGCCGAACCGATAGAATTTTATGATGTTGATGGAAATCTCACGGGTTATGCCAATACCACCACCTATACTCAGGCGGACGGATATTCTTATGTCGTGACGGAAAGCTTTGATGCGAATGGGACACTGACGCAAAGCGTCACGTCGGACAGCAGCCCGACCCAATACTTGATCAGCTATGACAGCGATGGCAATGTAACGGGCTATGTCAATATCACCAGTTATTTGGGCGACGATGGAATATACTACACTTGGACAGACAGTTATGATGCGAATTGGTCACTGACCAAAAGCACTTATTCCGACAGCACAGGCATCGTCAGCAGCAGCACCTATCAGACCAGTTCTTCAGGTGATGGCGCTGATGCGGGATACACCTATTCCACCAGCTACACCGACGCCGATGGGTTTACCGCCACGTGGACCGACACATATGACGCGAATATGACCCTAACGCAAAGCACCTACTGCGACAGTTCGGGCCAAAGCTATGTGAGTGAATATCACACCAGCTACGACAGCGATGGCGCTATCACGGGCTACACCTATAGCTTCAGCTATACCGAGGCAGATGGCGCGACCTACACATGGTCTGACAGCTATGATGCCGATTGGTCGCTGACGCAAAGCAGCTATTCCGACAGCACGGGCGTTGGTTCGTCGTTCGAATATCTAAGCAGCTATGACGGCGATGGAAACTTCACGGGTTACACCTATTCCACCAGCTACACCGACGCCGATGGGTTTACCGCCACTTGGACGGACACATATGACGCGAACATGACGCTGACTCACAGCGCCTATTCCGACAGTTCGGGTTACAGCAGCGTGACAGACGTTACCACCAGCCATGATGCGGACGGAAACATCACGGGCTATACCTATACATCCAGCTACACCGATGCTGATGGCTTTTCCTACAGCTGGACGGACAGCTATGATGCCGATTGGTCGCTGACGCAAAGCAGCTATTCCGACAGCACGGGTTATAGCAGTGTCACGGCATATGGGGCCTGTTCCGATGCGGATGGTAATCTTACGGGCCATACCTATACCACCGCCGTTACCGATGCTGATGGCTTGTCCTGCAGCTGGACCGACACCTATGATGCCGATTGGTCGCTGACGCAAAGCAGCTATTCCGACAGCACGGGCTATAGCAGTGTCACCCTGTACGAGACCTGCTATAATGAAGATGGTATCGTTACGGGCTATACCTGTTTTTTTTTTAATGATACGGCGACCACCGAGATCTACACCTGGACAGATCGCTATGATGCGCAATGGAACGTGGCGCAAAGCGCGTATTCGGATGAATCGGCAGACAGTTCGGGCATGGCGGCGGATAGTCAGACCGAAACCGATGGCATTCTCACGGGTGACTATGTCGATGATTTTGTTTTCACTGCCGATGCAGAAAGCACTGTCAGCGACGCAACGGATGCGTATCTTATGGATCAGTACAGCCAATCTGGCCCAGAAAATGACGCAGAATATCAAACTTGCTGCGATACGTTTATGTTTGATTGGACTGTCACTCTGGGCGAAACGGGCAGCTTTGCAGACAGCAGCTTTATCTAGCCCGCGCGATAGTTCGATATTTTAAACGGTGCAGTGGGGCAATCGGCGTAAACTTGCCCCGCTGATTATTGTTTCATGCCAAAATGCCTTGAATTTCGCGCCAGCCAATGGCCAATTTGAACGGGCGAACTTTTTATGGCATAGTTTCAAATTAAAATAATGGCCTTAATTCTGTTCTGGCAACTGTCGTCGCGGCGTAAACAATGGTCAGGCTGCATAGATGCCTGCGCTGAGGATGCGCTTTTTTCCCGAAAACGCGCGCGAAAGCCAAACCTTGCCATTTCGCTGCGCCCAAACCCGCGCCTGTGCAGTTTGTATAAACGACTAAGCCGATCAAATAACGCTAGATCAGCCCGTCAACATTCGATTTTGGAAAATTGGCTCCGACGGTAGGGATCGAACCTACGACCAATTGATTAACAGTCAACTGCTCTACCTCTGAGCTACGTCGGAACGGTATGGGGGCGTATAGCAACAGGGGTTGGGCGCGGCAAGGGGGGCGCGCAGAAATTTGTGCGTTTTCCTGCGCGCATCACACGCGCGGTTTAGCTAAGGGAAAAAACGCCGCTGCGCGTTGGCGATTGCGGCCCTTGCACCTGCCCCCCTGCGGCCAGTTCGATCAGATGGGCCAGAACATTTTGCGCGGCGGCAGGCAGCAGGGCAGGGGGGATGTCGGTGTAGATCCTCGCGGCAATGGATTCGGCACTTGCTGGGCCCGCCGCCAGCGCCGCCAAAATCTGCGTCTCGCGCTGGTTGCGGTGATCGATCAGCGAAGCCAGCGTGGTGGT
>JAIXVS010000280.1 GCA_027482795.1 Rhodobacter sp. | reverse complement strand
CTTTTTGCCCTTCATCGCGGCAGCGGCAGCGGCCAGCGCCTCGCCCCAAGTCGCTTTGCGCAGCTTGCCTTTTTCGCGGATATAGGGCGTGTCAAGGCGCTGGCGGCGAAGCCCGTCCCAGACGAAACGGGTTTTGTCGGAAATCCATTCCTCATTCACGCCATCGTGGTTGCGCGGCAAAATCCGCATCACTTCGCGCCCTTTGGTATCGACACGAATGTTGCTGCCCAGTGCGTCCATCACATCGATGGTTTCGGTTTTTGACAGCTCCCACGGGCGGGCAGTAAAGGCGTAAGGTTTACTTGTCAGCGCGCCAACGGGGCAAAGGTCAATGATATTGCCCTGCAAATTGCTGTCCAAGGTCATGTTCAGATAGGATGTAATCTCGCTATCCTCGCCGCGCCCTGTTTGGCCCATTTGGGTGATGCCTGCGACCTCGGTCGTAAAACGAACACAGCGGGTGCAGGAAATGCAGCGCGTCATTTTGGTTTCAACCAGCGGGCCCAGATCCAAATCATCGCTGGCGCGCTTTGGTTCGCGGTAACGGGAAAAATCAACGCCAAAGGCCATGGCCTGATCTTGCAAATCACACTCGCCGCCTTGGTCACAAATGGGGCAATCCAGCGGGTGGTTGATCAGCAAAAACTCCATCACCCCTTCGCGCGCCTTTTTCACCATGGGCGAGTTGGTTTTCACCACAGGCGCTTCGCCATTGGGGCCAGGGCGCAGGTCTTTGACCTGCATCGCGCAGCTTGCCGCAGGCTTGGGCGGGCCGCCCTGCACCTCGACCAGACACATGCGGCAGTTGCCCGCGATTGTCAGCCGTTCATGATAGCAAAAGCGCGGAATGGCCACGCCTGCCACTTCGGCGGCTTGGATGATGGTCATCGCGCCATCAACTTCCACTTCGATGCCATCAATGCTGATTTTCTTGAGGTTGCTCATCAGCCTAAACTCCGCTGCCTATGTGCTATGGCGGGAAAAAACCCGCCCGAAAGGTCAAATCGTGCCCCGTATATCCGCGCGCCTGCTATCGCGCTTTGCGGGGCAAAGTGCAAGGTGGGATGGCACGGATAGGGGGGCGAAATTACGGTCAATTTTCCACCCGAAGTAGGCTACCTGTAACGGTGCCGCTTTGCACTTCGGCGCGGGCGGTTGCGCAGGCGCTGGCCTCATCGCCTTTGATAAAGCCTGCCTTGGCAAGATAGGCATTGGCCAATTGGCGAATGCGCTTTTTCTCGGCCTTGTCGTCCAAAAACGCCTTAACCGTGGCCTCATTATAGCCTTCGGATATGGCGTACGAACGCAGCGACATCATTTCCGAAAGCACCACAAACATGCGCGCGCTGGCCTTTGGGCAGGCCTTGCGCAGGATATCACCCACTTGGGCGGCAACCAGTTTTTCGGTGATATGGGCATCTTCGCGCAGCGTTTGCGCATGGGCAGGCAGCGCCGCCCCCGCAGAGGTGGCCAAAATGGCAAATACTGTGGCAAGCATAAGGGGTTTCATCGCGCGCTCCTTTGATAAGCTGCGCTGATCTTGCCCCAACTGGCCTGTGATAAGCGATAACATGGGCGAAACGGATGAGGCATCAGACGCAGCCCCCTGCAAAGCGCCAGTTGCCCGCAGTACCGCCCTGCGAAAACTGGCCAAAGGCGGCGGGGTTCAACCGCGCGCCCTGCCCCGCGCAATAGGCCAGTGCCGCGCGTTTGGCGGGCAGCCCATCAGAATAACTCAGCGGGGCGGCTGGGCGGCTGACAAGCAAATCACCGCCAATATTGGTAAAAGCAAAGCCAGCAGCGGTGTTGGCCAAAGGCACGCCAGCCACGGGCAAAGCGCCCTGCCCGCCGCATCCTGCCATCAGGCCCAGTGCCAACATTGCCGCCCTGCCTTTCAAATCACTCTGCCGCCATCGCGCCCATACGGCCCGTTTTCTTGGCCTTGATACGGTCTTCAATCTCGTCCCTGAAATGGCGCACCAGCCCTTGGATCGGCCAAGCCGCCGCATCGCCCAACGCGCAAATCGTATGGCCTTCGACCTGTTTGGTGACCGATAGCAGCATATCGATTTCCTCAACCTCAGCCTCGCCGCGCACCAAACGGTCCATCACGCGCATCATCCAGCCCGTGCCTTCGCGGCAGGGCGTGCATTGGCCACAAGATTCGTGTTTGTAGAATTTCGACAGCCGCCAAATGGCTTTGATGACATCGGTCGATTGATCCATCACAATCACCGCCGCCGTGCCCAGGCCAGAGCGTTGTTCGCGCAGCCAGTCAAAATCCATAATCGCATCTTCGCATTGCGCGGCGTTCAACATCGGCACGGATGATCCGCCCGGGATCACCGCCTTGATGTTTTTCCAGCCGCCGCGCACACCGCCGCAATGGCGATCTAGCAGTTCTTTCAGCGGAATCGACATCACCTCCTCGACAACGCAGGGATTGTTCACATGGCCCGAGATGCCAAACAATTTCGTGCCCGCATTGTTGGGGCGGCCAAAGCCT
>JAIXVS010000074.1 GCA_027482795.1 Rhodobacter sp. | reverse complement strand
CCCGTACCTCGGCCATAAACCGCTGGGCCAGTGCGCGCGCCTCGGCCTCGGTCAGAACCATCGGCAATTCGCTTTGCGCAAGGTTCAATTGGCCTTGGTCAGGGAAAATCGCCTCGGCAACGCGGGCCTCATAGGCGCCTTCCGCCTCGACATAGCCCAGCCTCAGACGGCCCGTTTCTTCGATCAGCGCGCCGCGCGTCACCTCGAACGTGCTGTCCATCTCGCTGCTGCGCACAAGGTTTTCGGGTGCGATTTCATAGGTTTTCGCCTCTGCGCGCAGGCCAAACTGCACCAGCCCCTCGCGTTCGACCACCTCGGCCCCTGCGGCCTGAAGCACGGGTTGCAGGGCTGCGCGGGCGGTGGTGGGATCAGTCAGGACATAGCCGCGCACAATGCCATAGGCCGCATCAGTGGCGGTTTGGTACACCCCGCTTTGCGCCGCGATTTCTGCAATTACCCCTGCAATGGGTTGATTGCCCGTGCGCCCGTTCAGCCAATGGCCCGCCTCATAATTGGCCCCATCCGACCACAGCGCCAAATTGCGCGGAAAATCGGGAAAGGGCCGCGCATCCCATGCCCAAGCATGGCTGCGCGCAAAATCCAGCATCGCCCCGCCATAGATGGCCGAGGTTGGGTTATTGGCCCCATCTTGCCAAAACCGCGCTTGGGCGGCGAAATAGGCCAATTGCATGGCATCATCGCGCATGCCATTGGAATATTTCGGCAAACCGCCTTCGGATGATTTCGCATCCAAAAAGCGGTTGGGCTGATTTGCGCCGCGATCAATCGCAGCGCAGCCATATTCGGTAAAGCGAAATGGTTTGGATTGCGGCACCCAAGCGGTTGGCGCAGCGGCGCGCACCCCGCCAATGCGCTGGTAGTGAAAATTATCCCACCAGCCGCGCAGGTCTTTATAGCGGTAAATCCAATGCTCGCCCCAATCGGCATCGAAAATCGGGGTGCGGATTTGGGCGGCCTCGGCCGCATCGCTGGCATAAAACCAGTCGAACCCTTCGCCGCCCGCAATATTGGCGGCCAGATAATCGGGGTTTAGAATACTGCCAAAGGCGGCATCAGCGTGGGCGGTGCCATCGCGCCAATCGGCCATGGGCATGTAGTTATCAATGCCGATATAGTCGATATTCGCATCGCCCCACAGCGGATCAAGGTGGAAATAGATGTTCCCGTCAACATGCGTGCCAAAATATTCTGACCAATCGGCAGCATAGCTGATTTTGCAATTTGGGCCCAGAATGGCGCGCACCTCGCCTGCCAATGTGCGCAGGCGGGTGACGGCGGGAAAGCTGTGGCTGCCGCCGCGCAATTGGGTAAGCCCGCGCATTTCTGACCCGATCAGAAAGCTGTCCACGCCCCCTGCCGCCGCGCATAAATGCGCATAATGCAGGATAAAGCGGCGATAGCGCCACTGGTTTGGCCCTGTGTAGCTGACCGCTGTGCTGCTGTGCGAAAACTGTGCGGGGGTGGCTGTGCCAAAGAAATCGTCAATTTCCGTGGTGGCCGTGGGCGTACCATCTGGGCTGCCTGCGCGGCCTGGCGCGATGGACCCCGTGATACGCCCGCGCCACGGCAAGGCAGGTTGGCCCAGATCATCGGAATAGGGGTTTGGCAGGCTGTTGCCCGCCAATTGATCCATCAGGATGAACGGCAAAAAGGTCACCTCTTTGCCCGCGTTCCGCAGCGCCGTAATCGCCTCGATCACCGATTGATCGGTGGGTGTGCCGCCATAAACCGCGCGGCCTGCCAGTTTCGGCACCTCGGACGCATTGGCGCGGGTCAACCCGCTGACGCGCCACGGCATTTCAACCCCGTCTTTTTGGGTTTGTTCGACCTTTGGGCGAATGGTGCAGCTGCCCGCGCGCAGATCATTTCCAAACCACGATACCACCAAGGCCACGGCATCTGCATTGGGCAATTCATTACGCAAATCGCGCAGGGATGCCGTAAAATCTGTGCCCCCCGCAATGGAATTGCGATTGGCACTGCGCTTTGCGCCCGTGCCAAAATCGTAAAAAACGGGCGTTGTCGCCAGTGCATATTCGCCTGTACCAGGAATCATCGCCACGCCCTTGATCAGGCGCGATAGGTCAGGATGGGCATCTGCCGCCTCGCCCAACACAGGGCGGATCACCTCGAATGACAGCTGCGGCACGCGGTTGCCATAGGCAGCCAGTTGCAAATCTTCGATCACGACATAGGCAATGCCGCGGTAGGCAGGCGCGCGGCCCGTCCCCTCGACAGCCTCGATCTTGGCATCGGGCAACTGGCTTTGCGTGCCTTTGTACACCCGCATCGTCAGCCTGCGCGGCGAGATTTCGTTGCCATCGGCCCAAACCCGCGCCACGCGGGTGATTTGCCCTTCGCACAGCGCCACGGCGAGTGACACCGAATAGCTGTAGGTCTGCGTCGTCTGGCTGGTTTGTTGGCCAGACCCGCCGCCCTTACCACTGCCGCCTGTTGTGGTGGTGTCGGTTGTGACCGTTTCTTTGAACCTTGTCGCCCAAATCACTTGGCCCGCGATGCGCTGGCGGCCCCATAGCCGCGCAATGCCTGCGCCTTCGGCTGCGCCCATCAGGCGCAGGCGGTCAATCTTGCCCACTTCGACCGCCTCAGACCCTGCCCCCATCACGCGTTGGTTCAGCAGGCGCTGATCGATCGCTTGGCCAATAGTCGCCCCCACGGCGCGGCCAATGACTGCGCCCGACAGGCCCAAGACCGTCCCGCCAAAGCCCGCCCCAAGCGCCGCCCCTGCCGCCGAAAGAAGAATGGTTGCCATGTTACACCTTTGCAGGAAATTGATAGCGGGCGGCGATTTTGCGCGCCCAAGGGTCAGATAGGGGGCTTTCGATCACGCCATGGCCGCTGTAGGCATGGATAAAGGTTGGGTTTGGGCCAACCGCGCCCACAATGCCCAAATGCTTGGCCACAGCGCCCGCGCGCATCCGAAACAGCAACACATCGCCCGTGGCAGCATCGGAGATATCCTTGCGGATCAGCCAAGTATCTGCCGCCTGCATCAAATCTTCGCGCGCGCCTGCCTCGCTCCAATCCATGCTATAGGGGGGGATCGCGCAGGGCTCTACCCCATAAACCGCGCGCCAAACCCCGCGCAACAGGCCAAGGCAATCTGTCCCTGCCCCCTTGGTCGATGCTTGATGATGGTATGGCGTGCCAATCCATGCGCGGGCAAGTGCGGCAATTTCCGTCATTTAAACAGGCTCCCACCATCTTTGGCCGTGCCTTCATTTGGATAGCTGATCTGCCAATCCTCGCCTGGAATATGCGGAAACCCTTGAAAGTTCAGAAGATTGCTGAACTTGATGCGGCAGGTGTCGCTGGCGCGGTCGCAGCCTGCCTCTAGGGTGATAACATCGCCTGCGGCCAATGCGGCGGGCAAGGTCTGCCACAAGGCCACGCGCCGCGCGCCGCCGCCCCCGTCACAACGGCAAAGCGCCCCAGTTGAAACCATTCTTCGGGGTGGGTTGAGGTGCCCGAAAGCGTGATCTCGCCTGTATCTGCCACCGATTGCACCACCATATCGGTGCGAAATTCGGGGGCAGAAAGATCAACCTTGCAGGCCGCATCGCCCAAAACCGCATCACAGCCGCGCTGATACACGCGTCCCTGCGGCGCATTCAACGCCTCGGTCAGGCCGCGCAAATCCACCTTAAACGCCCCGCCCGCGCGGGTTACCTCGCCGAACGTGCCGCGAAATTCGATGATGTTTTGCGCAGGATTGGCCCAGTTCAGCAACCAAATCGTCACTTCGGCCCCGTCATAACGCCCCGCCAGCAAATCGGCCTCGTCAATGCCCGCATCCGACAGCGCGCCAACGGCTTCGGTATTATCCACCGCCAGCCCCGTGGTTTGTTGCAGCGCCTTGGCCGCCATGCCTGTTGCGGCCTTAAACACCATCCCGTCCAGCACGATATCTTCGTCATGGTCGGTAAAGCCCAAGACCACCTCATCGCGCCGCCGCACCTGCCATGCGCGCGCAAGGGTGGTCGTGCCGCTGGCCAAATGCGCCAGAAAATCGTCCCGCGCGCTCATACCCGCACCTCAATGATTGGCACATTGGGAATCTCGCCCGCCTGAAACGCCGCGACCGAGGTTTGCACCCCGTCGCTATCAAACCGCGCAGGCACGTCAAATTCAAACCCCGCCGTCACCTCTGCGCCAATATCTGGCGCAAGGGCAAAGGTCACGATACCCGTGGCGTAATCCACGCTGTAATCGGTGCCCAGCACCTGCGGATCGCCGCCCACCGCCACCAGCACCATATTTTCAACGGGCTTTTTTATGGGGCGCAGATATTCCTGATCGCCCGAGGCATAGCGTTTGGTCAATTGAAACTGCGTCTGCACCCCGTCGCCCAGCCCAAGGCGCTGATCTAGGGGAGAGATTTCGACGCTCAGCGGGCAAGATTTGTAATCTGTCCAATCTTTCCAGCGAAAGGCGTGCAGTTGCCCGCGCCGCGCCTCGAAAAAGGCCAGCAGGACTTCCAAATCGTCCAAACTGCGCAGGCCAAAGCCCGCGTCATATTTGCGCCGCGCGTGCGCCCATGGGGTGGATCGTTCTTCGTGCCCATTGGCCAGCGTGACAATATCGGTCAGGCGCTGCGGGCCGCCAAGGCTGCCAT
>JAIXVS010000027.1 GCA_027482795.1 Rhodobacter sp. | reverse complement strand
TGAATATCGGCGCAGTTGGGCAAAATTGGGGCCGCTCCTTCCTAACTCCCCAAATACCTCGCAGGGGGGTGAGCGAAGCGAGCGGGGGGCGCGCAGCCCCCCTTTTTTTTTTTTTTTTCGCCTGCTATACCCGCCACATGCATATCTCGCCCTACCACGCGCCCGATTTCTTCAAAGACGCCCTTGCACAGGGCCGTCATCGCGATATCGTTGGCGGGCGGTGGGAGGAGACGGGCCTGATCCAAATGCAAATCTTGCTGGATCAGGGGCTCGACCCGCATCACCACCTTTTGGACATTGGCGCAGGCAGTTTGCGCCTTGGCTGCCGCGTGGTGCCATACCTGAATGCAGGCCATTACTGGGCGACCGATCTTTCGGGCGATTTGATGCGGGCGGGACATATGTCCGAACTGCCCGACCCTGCCCGCCTGCCAATCCATCAGCTGATTGAAGATACCGAGTTTTCGTTTAAAGGTGTGCCAGATACCATCACCCATGCCATTGCCTTTGCCGTGTTCACACACCTGCCGATGAACCATCTGCGCCGCGCGCTCGTGTCCTTGCGCGCCGCCTGCCCGCGCCTGCAAAAGCTGATGCTAACGGTGTTCTTGGCCCCCATCGAGGCCTATCTGACCCCCTTTCGCCAACCCGATGGCGTTGTCACCCATTCTGCGCGCGCGCCCTATCATATGCTGCGGGGCGACGCTGAATATCTGCTGCGCGCATCAGGCTACACAGCCGAATTTCCGCCCACCGAATTGCCGCGCGGGCAACAGTTGATCATCGCGCGGCCTGTATGATTGCGCTGCAAAACGCGTCTGTCACGCTGCAAGGGCGCGAGATTATCGCGCCCCTGACGCTGGATTTAACCGAACCGCGCATCGGCATCATTGGGCGCAACGGGTCGGGCAAGACCACGCTTTTGCGCCTGATCGCAGGGCTGATCCCCGCCACGGGCGGCGCGGTGCAGGTGCACGGCCAAAACCCCGATGATCGGCGCGCGATGCTGGGCGCGGTAGGGATTGTGTTCCAAAACCCCGATGCGCAAATCTTATTTCCCACCGTGGCCGAAGAAATCGCCTTTGGCCTGCGCCAAATGGGGCAAACGGCCGTGCAATCGCGCATGGCCGCGCTGGCCCTCCTCTCCACCGAGGGGCGCGCGCATTGGGCAGATGCCCCCACCCATACCCTTTCGGGCGGGCAGCGCCATTACCTGTGCCTTTTGTCGGTGCTGGCCATGGCGCCCAAAACCATTTTGCTGGACGAACCTTTTGCAGGGTTGGATCTGCCCACGCAAATCCGCCTTGCGCGCCGCCTTGCTGCCCTGCCCCAGCAGATCATCACCATCAGCCATGATCCTTCCAGCATGGCAGGGGCCGCGCGGGTGATCTGGCTAGAGGGCGGGCGCGTGCAGGCCGATGGGCCGCCCGCCGCCGTGCTGCCCGCCTTTACCGCCGCCATGAAAGAGCGGGGGGCGGTGGATGCTGACACTGACCTACCCTAGCAAAACTTGGGCGCATGGCCTGCCTGCGGGGGGCAAACTGGCAGCCCTTGCGCTGGCCACCATAGCCCTGTTCGCACTGCGCGAGCCTGCGCATTTGGCCCTTGCCGCGCTGGGGGCTGCGGGGCTAGTTGCCAGCGGCGGGGGCGAATTTGCCCGCGCATCACTGCGCCCGCTGTGGATGCTATGGCCCTTTGTGGCCATTGTCGCCGCGTGGCATCTGTGGCTGCGCGACCCTGCGGGCATTGCGATTATCCTGCGCATGATTACGGCAGTCGCACTGGCCAATTTCATAACCATGACCACGCGGCTGACCGATATGATCGCGGTGATCGAATGGCTTTTGCGCCCCTTTGCGCGGGTCATCCCCGCCGCGCGCATCGCGCTGGCCATCGCGCTGACCATCCGATTTATTCCCGTCATGTTACTGCGGGCGGGTGATTTGGCGCTGGCATGGCGCGCGCGCAGCCCCGCCAGCCCACGCTGGCGCATTCTGCCCGCCCTAACCTTATCCACACTAGACGATGCCACCCGCGTGGCCGAGGCGCTGCGCGCAAGGGGTGGGGTGGATTAAGGGGCGGGGTGGACTAGGCCAAACCACGCCGCTAGACAGGCGCAAATCATAGGAGCATACCTAATGGAAAAATCCCTTACCCAAATCGCCCTTTTCGCCGCGCTGATCGCTATTTTGGGGCTGATCCCTAAAATTGATCTTATTTCTGGCGTGCCCATCACGGCGCAGTCTTTGGGCGTGATGCTGTGCGGCACCGTTCTGGGGGCAAAGCGGGGTGCACTGTCAGTTCTGCTGTTTTTGGCGCTGGTTGCCGCTGGCCTGCCTTTGCTGTCTGGCGGGCGCGGCGGGCTTGGCGTGTTTGCCTCGCCCTCGGTTGGCTATCTGATTGGCTTTCCAATTGCGGCCTTTATTGCAGGCTGGGTTGTGCAAACATGGCGCGCGGGTGTGGGCCTTGCCGCCTTTGCGGGCGCTGCGATAGGCGGCGTTGTGGTGTTGAACATCATCGGAGTTCTGGGCATGTCTGTCATGCTGGGCAAAACCCTGCCTGAAGCAGCCCTGCTGGCCGCGCCATTTTTGGTGGGCGACAGCATAAAGGCGGTTCTGGCAGGGCTCATCACCCAGTCCATCGCCAAAATGCGCCCCGATGCCCTGCTCTCGCGCGGATAATTTTTTGCGATTTTTGCAAAAAACTTATGCGCGTTAACTACAAGTTTACACTCTGCCCTTAACCATAGACCTATCCAAACGGGTAGACACCCATACCCAGTTGGATCACGCTGCTTGCAACACGTGAAGACCACCCACCCCAAGCACCTGGCTGGCAAAGCTGGCGAGGTGCCCCTTTTTTCAGCCCAGCACTGCCCCTGGGTTCATAATGCCAAACGGGTCTAACGCGGACTTAATCGCGCGCATCGCGGCAATTTTGGCGGGGTCGCCGTATCGCGTCAGATCATCGGTTTTCAGCCGCCCCAGCCCATGTTCTGCCGAAACAGACCCGCCCATGTCATGCACAATATCATGCACCAATGCCTTGATGATATTACGTTTTTCCACGTAATCAGCCGCCTTGCGCCCCGCTGATGGAAAGACGTTGTAATGCAAATTACCGTCCCCCACATGGCCAAAGCAGTTGATCCGCACATCGACCAATGCGCCCAGCTCGCGCGTGGCGCGGGCGATGAATTCGGGGATGGCCGAAAGCGGCACCGAAATATCATGGCTAGAGATTGCACCGATACGGCGGTTCGCCTCGGGGATTGATTCGCGGATGCGCCACAGGGCAGCGCGCTGCGATTCGCTGGCGGCAATGATGCCATCCTCGGTTAACCCTGCGACAAGCGCCGCGGCAAAAAGGTCTTCCAATTGCGCGGCAGCATCGCCAAGCCCCGAAGGCAGGCCAATTTCCACCAGCACGAGCCAGCCCTGCGGCGCAGCCAAGGGCACGGCCACATCGGGCATAGTTTCGGCCAAAAAGGTCAGACCCTGCTGGCCGATCAGTTCAAAGGCGGAAATCATCCCCGAAAGCCGCCCCTCCGCCAGCGCTAACAAATCCAACGCGGCGGCAGGTGATGGCACGGTCAGCAAGGCCGTGGCGGTCGACGCAGGCGCTGGATAAAGGCGCAGCGCGGCGGCGGTGATAATGCCCAGCGTGCCTTCAGACCCAATCAGCAAATGGCGCAGATCATAGCCCGTATTATCCTTGCGCAGGCGTTTTAGACCGTGCAGCACCGCCCCATCGGGCAAAACCGCCTCGATCCCCAAAACCAAATCGCGGGCATTGCCATAGCGCAACACCGCCGTGCCGCCTGCATTGGTGGCCAGATTGCCGCCAATACGGCAAGACCCTTCGGACGCCAGCGACAGCGGAAAAATCCGCCCCATCTCGGCGGCGTGGCGCTGCACATCGGCCAAGATCATGCCCGCATCGACCACCATGCAGTTTTCAAACGGATAGCGCGCGCGCAGGCCCGTCATCCGTTCAAGCGAGATCAGCATCGGCGCGGGCCCCGCCCCCTGCGGCATGATCTGCCCGCCCACCAGCCCCGTTCCCCCTGCCAGTGGCACTATGCCCACGCGCGCGCGCGCGCATGCGCGCACAATCTGCGCGACCTCATCCGTATTGGCAGGCCGCGCCACAGCCCCCGCCATGCCGTGCCAGCGCCCGCGCGGTTCGGCCAAATCGCGCGGCTCGGCACCCCGCAGCGTGCCTTGTGGCAATATGTTGGACAGATGGGCAACAAAGGCAGGATCGGCGGGGTTCAGCATGTTTCCTCAGGCAGGGATGGTCGCGGCCAGCGCGGCAATCGCGCTAGCAGAGGTATAATTGCGCGCGGTTAGGTCAACTGTTTTGATTTGGCTTAGCTTTTCCGCCAATGCCGATCGGCCAATGCCAGACGGGGCGTGCAAGTATGCCGCACGGGGGGTGAAGGCGATGCTTTCATCGCGCGCGGCAACTGCGGTCAGTTGTGCCGCCTGCTCGGGCGAAAATGGGGCGGATAGGAAATACACATGCACCAGCGCGCCGTTTGCCGCGCCTTGCGCCGCATAGGGGTTGGCAGCCAGAATGGCCGTAAAATCTGCCAAAGAATAAAAGAACAGGCGCGGCGCAAAACCAAAGCGCAGCTTCATACCTGCGCTGATCGTGGCATCCATATCCGCATCACCGCCCGCAAACACCACATTGCCGCTTTGGATATGGGTCTTCACATGGGTCAGGCCCAGTTCGGTCAGATACTGGCGAAACTCGGGCATGGGCAGGCGGTTCGCCCCGCCCACATTCACGCCGCGCAGCAGTAGGATTTTGATATCGTTCATTCATTTACCCCAAAGGGCGGCCCCCAAAGCGCGCCCGTGCAGGGCCTAACCTACATCTGTGCGCCCGCGCCGATCGCCCCGAAGGTTTGCGTATAGCACATGGTTGCGCCAGCGCCCGTCAATTTGCAAATAAGATTGGGCCACGCCTTCATATTTGAACCCGCACTGTTCCAGCACCCCGCGCGAGGCCGCATTTTCGGGCAAACAGGCGCTTTCCAGCCGCGATAGGTCCAGCTTGGTAAAGGCGTAATGGCACAGCGCCTGCACAGATTCGCGCATATAGCCTTGGCGGGCATGGCGCGCGCCAATCCAATAGCCAATCGTGCCCGCTTGGGCAGGGCCGCGGCGGATATTATCCAGCGTGATCGCACCCAGAAGCGCAGTATCAGCGCGGCGAAAGATAAACAGCGGCACCGCCGTTCCCTGCGCCTCGGCCTTGGCGGCCCATGCGACGCGGGCGGTAAAGGCGCGGCGGGAGAGGTGATCGTCGCTCCATGTCGGCTCCCACGGGGTCAGGTGGGCGGTGGAGGCCAAGCGTTCCTGCGTCCAAGCGCGAAAATCGCTGTGCTGCGGCAGGCGCAGCACCAGCCTTTCCGTGTTTAAAATAGGGCGGCGGCGAAACATTACGCCGCCAAGCGTGCGCGCATAGCATCCAAATCTGGGGCCTTTGACACGGGGCCATACAGGGCAAGCGCCTGATCTGCCGATGTCACCTCGCCCGCATAGCGGCGCAAATCATCAAGGCTGACGCCATCGATTTTGGCAACTGATTCGTCAATATCGGGCACACGCCCATAAATGGCCAAAAGCCGCGCGATACGTTCAGCGCGGGACGACGGGCTTTCCAGCCCCATCAACATTCCCGCCTTGATTTGGGCGCGCGCGCGCGACAATTCGGCAGCGGTAATATCATCAGCTGCGCGTTTCAACTCATCCGCGCACAGGTTCATCAAATCGCCAATATCTGCCGCCGAAGTGCCGGCATACAGCGTGATCTGGCCCGCATCCTCATAGGCGCCCGATTGGGTAAAGATTGAATAGCACAGGCCGCGCTCTTCGCGGATTTTCTGGAACAGGCGCGAAGACATGCCCCCGCCCAAAACAGTGGCATAAATCTGCGCGGTATGCACATCGGGGTGCCGATAGCTGGGCGCGTCAAAGGCCATCGCAAAATGCACTTGTTCCAGCTTTTTCACCTCGCGCCGCATCGCGCCTGTGAATTTGGCAGGCTGGAATTTCGCCGCTGGAATGGCGGGCAAATGGCCAAACAGGGCAGTGGCCTGCGCCACAATCTCGTCATGGTCCACCGCGCCTGCGGCAGACAGGATCATTTGTGCGGGGCCATAATGGGCCTTGATAAAGCCCTGCAAATCGTCGCGGCTGAAATTGGACACCCGTTCTTCTGGCCCCAGAATCGTGCGGCCAAAGGATTGATCGGGATAGGACACTTCTTGCAGCCAATCGAAAATAATGTCGTCGGGCGTGTCCAGCGACTGGCCGATTTCCTGCAAAATCACGCCGCGCTCTACCTCAATTTCAACAGGCGCAAAGGCGGGATTCAGCACGATATCGCCAATCACATCCAGCGCAAGGCCCACATCTGCCTGCAACACGCGGGCATAATAGGCCGTCATCTCGCGCGAGGTATAGGCGTTGATATAACCGCCAACATCTTCAATTTCTTCGGCAATTTGCAGACTGGTGCGGCGGGTTGTTCCCTTAAACGCCATATGTTCCAGAAAATGCGCAATACCGTTTTGCGCCGCCGTTTCGTGCCGCCCGCCCGCCATCACCCAAACCCCAACCGAGGCAGATTTCAGCCCTGGCATGGTTTCGGTCACAATGCGAAAGCCATTGGGCAGGGTGGTGAGGCGCGTGGCGGTGACAGACTGGGCGGGCAAGATCAACGGGCGATCCTTTCACGGATAAGCGATTGCAACGCGGCCAAATCATTTGGCACGCGGGTCAGGCGTTCGGGGCGATCAAACAGATCGGCCATGCGGGTGGGCAGCGCGGGGCGCACATCAATGGCGCGCTGCACCGCATCGGGAAATTTGGCGGGATGGGCGGTGGCCAGCGTAATCATCGGCGTTGCGCCTTGATGATCCATCGCAACATGCACCCCCACAGCAGAATGGGGGCACAGCACCTCGCCCGTATTGGCATAGGCGGTTTGGATCGTGGCCAGCGTTTCATCTTCGCTGCACGCCCCCGATGCAAAAGCCACGCGCAAACGCTCCAGTGCGGTTTGGGAAATGGCAAAGCCGCCTGTGGATTTCAACTCGTCCATCAGCGCCGCAATCGCGGCCCCATCCGCGCCATAGGCATAATACAGCGCACGTTCAAAATTGGACGAGACTTGAATATCCATCGACGGGCTGATCGAAGGGCGCACCCCCGTGCCATGATAACCGCCCGATTTTATCGCGCGATCCAGAATGTCGTTTTGATTTGTGGCAATGACCAGTTTTTCAATCGGCAGGCCCATTTGGCGCGCGATGTATCCCGCAAAAATGTCACCAAAATTGCCAGTTGGCACGGTAAAGGACACGGGCCGATGCGGCGCACCTAAGCTGACGGCGGCATAGAAATAATACACCACCTGCGCCAGCACCCGCGCCCAGTTGATACTATTGACCCCCGCAAGGCGCACGCCATCACGAAAGGCAAAATCGTTGAACATGTCTTTCACGCGGGCTTGGGCATCATCAAAATCGCCGTCCATCGCCAGCGCGTGAACATTCGCCTCAACGGGTGTAGTCATTTGGCGGCGCTGCACATCGGATACGCGGCCATGCGGATACAAAATGAACAAATCCACATTGGCCAGCCCGCGAAACGCCTCCATCGCGGCTGACCCCGTATCGCCCGAGGTTGCCCCGACGATGGTGACCCGCTGGCCCGATTTGGCAAGCGACGCCTGCATCATCTGGCCAATCAGTTGCATCGCGAAATCTTTAAAGGCCAGCGTGGGGCCGTGGAACAATTCCAACAGGAAATGGTTCGCGCCCAGCTGCACCATCGGCGCGCGGGCAGCGTGGCCAAAACCTTTGTAGGCGGCGGCGATCAGGCCCTTAAACTCGGCATCCGTAAAGGTATCACCCAGATAGGGGCGCATAACGGCAAAGGCGATATCTTCATAGCTTGCCCCTGCCAAAGCTGCGATTTGCGCTGTGGTCAGCTGCGGGATGGTTTCGGGCAAATACAGCCCCCCATCGCGGGCAAGACCCGTCATCATCGCCTGTTCAAAGGTTAAAATCGGGGCCGCCCCCCGCGTGGAAATATAGCGCATTATGCCCGCCCCTTGGTTGCGCCAAAGCGTATACGCCAGATCAGCGCCACTGTCATCACCGCCCAAGTGGCGGCGAGTAAGAACCACGTGATCGCATAGCCCCAATGATCGTTGGGAATAGTGCTGCTATCGACAGGGCGCGGAATAATCCCGTCACCCGTATCCGCGCGCGCCACAATCAGCAGGGGTTCGGTGCCCAGCTGCGCCGCCATCCCCGCCACATCACGAGCAAACCAAAGGCCCGTTTTGGCATCGGGCGGGGGGGTGTAGGGGGTTGTCTCATCTGGCCAATGCAGG
>JAIXVS010000055.1 GCA_027482795.1 Rhodobacter sp. | reverse complement strand
TTTCTGCTGCTGGCTGCCGAACTTGAGGATGGGCATGCAGCCCACCGAGTTGTGCACGCTCATGATGGTCGAGCAGGCGCCGTCGCCGGCGGCAATCTCCTCCAGGGCCATGGCATAGGCCAGATCCAACATCGGCGCTTCGGTTTGCGCCTCGGCTTCAGGCAGAGAGTCACCCGTTGGGTGCCGCTGCAATTCCACATACAGGCGCTGGGGAAAGGCCGCTGCCAGCGCGCGCAACACCTCATCGGCGCGCGGCATTTGGCCTGCGCGGATCAGCCGCCCCAGTGGCCCATCGCTGCCGCCTGTTAGGCAAATCAGCCCCGATGAATGAGCGGTAAGTTCCGCCATCGTCACCTGCGGCAACTGCCCGCCTTTGCCGATGTAAAGGGCCGAGTTCAGCTTCATCAGGTTCATATAACCCGCCTCATTCTGCGCCAGCAGAACGATGGGCGCAGGCGGGCGGGGCTGCGCGCCAAGGGGGGCAGGATCATAGGCCAGCGAAACCTGACAGCCGATAATAGGCTGCACGCCCGCGTCTTTGGCCGATACCGAAAATTCTAACGCGGCGAACAGGTTATTGGTATCCGTCACTGCCACGGCGGGCATCTGATGTTTCACGCACAGCTTAATCAGCGATTTCAACGGCACCGCACCTTCCAATAAGGAATGTTCGGTGTGGGTGCGCAGGTGGATGAATCGGGGATCAGACATGCAACCAGCCTAACCAATGGGCAGGGCAAGGGAAAGGCGCATGATTATGCGGCAATCACGAAAAGTGATATCTTGATCGGCGATAAGGTAATGCTTGCCAGAACCGCCTTTGCAATGCTTGATACCACAATGCCGCGCCCCCGTTTTACGCCGCATCGGATGGGGGCCATTGGGCAAATGCAAAAGAAGGCGGCGAGGCTGACCATGACCGAAGTTGCGTTTTTGCTAAACGGAACACAGGTTGTGCTAACGGGGGTTTCCCCCACACGCACGCTTTTGGACTATCTGCGCGAAGACCGCGCGCTGTGCGGCACTAAGGAAGGCTGCAATGAAGGCGATTGCGGCGCTTGCACGGTGATTGTCACCGATGGCGGCGGCGCAAAGGCGCTGAATGCCTGCATCCTGTTCCTGCCGCAGCTGGACGGCAAAGCCATTCGCACCGTCGAAGGCATCGCCGCGCCTGATGGCACCCCGCACCCTGTGCAGCGCGAGATGCACCGCCACCACGGCAGCCAATGCGGCTTTTGCACGCCGGGATTTGTCGCCTCGATGGCCGCCGCCCATTTAAACGGCGACACGGATCATGACACAACCCTTGCGGGCAACCTTTGCCGCTGCACGGGCTATGCGCCCATCATCCGCGCAGCAAAGGCTGCCGAATCGGCCCCCGTGCCTGATCATATGAAAACCGATGCGGCTTTCATTTTGGCACAAATACCTTCGGGGGTGAGCGGCGAAGGCCGCGAGGGGGCAGACAGCCCCCTTTCCATCCGCCCGCAAACCATCGACGAATTGGCAAGCTGGTATCTGGCCAACCCCGATGCCACGCTGATCGGCGGGGCCACGGATGTGGGGCTGTGGGTGAACAAGATGCACCGCGACCTGCCCAAAACCGCCTTTCTGAATGGCATTGCCGAAATGGCGCAGATCACCGATTTGGGCGATCATCTGCACATCGGCGCGGGGGTGACGGTTGAGGCGCTGCGTTTGGCGATGGCCGCCCCGCACCCCAGCTTTTCCGAAATGCTACGCCGCTATGCCAGCACGCAGATTCGCAATGCGGCCACGATTGGCGGCAATATCGCGAATGGCTCGCCTATTGGTGATGGCCCACCCGCGCTGATTGCGCTGGGCGCTATGCTGCATTTGCGGCAGGGGCAAGTGACCCGCGATTTGCCGCTTGAGGATTTCTTTCTGGATTACCGCAAACAAGACCGCCGTTTGGGCGAGTTTGTGACGGGCGTGACCATCCCTAAAGCCGCGCCGAATCTGCGGTGCTACAAGATTTCCAAGCGGTTCGATCAGGATATTTCTGCGGTTTGCGGATGTTTCAACATCGAAACGCAGGGCGGCAAGATCACGACCGCCCGCATTGCCTTTGGCGGTATGGCGGGAGTTCCCAAACGAGCGGCGGCGATTGAGGCGGCGCTGATTGGGCAGGCCCTAACCCCCGATACCGCTGCACAAATCGCCCCGCTGATGGAACAAGATTTCACACCGCTGTCGGATATGCGCGCAAGCGCTGCCTACCGCCTGACCACGGCGCAGAACCTTTTGATCCGCTATGCGCATGATCTGGCGGGCGCGAAAACCTCGGTGGTGGAGGTGCGGGTATGAGCATGGGTGCCCCCCTTCCCCACGATTCCGCTCTGATGCAACTTGCAGGATCGGCGCGCTATACCGATGACATCCCCCTGCCTGCGAGCACACTGCATTTGGCCTTTGGCCTATCCACCTGCGCCCATGGCACGATCACGGCGATGGATTTATCCGCCGTGCGCGCCAGCGAGGGCGTGGTGGCGGTTCTGTCCCATTTGGACTGGCCCGCATCCCTGCCAGCCGAGATGCCCGATTGCAGCCCATCCGCGCATGACGAGCCGCTGCTGGCGACAGGCCTTGTGCATTACATTGGCCAGCCTGTGTTTTTGGTCATTGCCACATCGCACCATTTGGCGCGGCGGGCGGCGGCGAAGGGGAAAATCACCTATGGCGAACTTCCGGCCCTGCTGACGATTGATGACGCGCTGGCGGCGAACTCGCGGTTCGAGCAGGGGCCGATTGTTTGGGCCAAGGGCGATGCCAGTGCGGCCATCACATCCGCCCCGCATGTGGTGGAAGGCGTGTTTAACGTGGGCGGGCAGGAACATTTCTATCTTGAAGGCCAAGTTGCTGCCGCCTTGCCGTTGGAAGGGGGGGATTTTCACATTTATTCATCCACCCAGCATCCCAGCGAGATTCAGCACAAAGTCGCCCATGCCTTTCATCTGCCCATGTCGGCGGTACGGGTGGAAGTGCGGCGCATGGGCGGCGGGTTTGGCGGTAAGGAGAGCCAAGGCAACGCGCTGGCCATTGCCTGCGCGATTGGGGCGCGGCTGACGGGCCGCCCCTGCAAAATGCGCTATGACCGCGACGATGATATGATGATCACGGGTAAGCGGCACGATTGCCGCATTAGCTACCGCGCGGGGCATGACGATGACGGGCGGCTGATAGGGCTGGAATTTACCCATTACTTCCGCTGCGGCTGGGCGCAAGACCTGTCCCTGCCCGTGGCCGACCGCGCCATGCTGCACAGCGATAACTGCTATCACATCCCCCACATCGCCATCACCAGCCATCGGTTGAAAACCAACACCCAAAGCGCGACGGCCTTTCGCGGCTTTGGCGGCCCGCAGGGGATGATTGGGATGGAGCGGGTGATGGATCACATCGCCTTTGCCGTGGGGCGCGACCCAAGCGCGGTGCGCCGCCTGAACTTTTATCGCGCTGCATCAGCGGCGGATGCCTTCGGCGAGGATATTTTAGCCCGTGTGAAAGACGTGCAGACAACGCCCTTTCACATGCCTGTTGAGGATTTCGTGGGCGATGAAATTGTCGCGCGGCTAAAAGAGACTTCGGGCTATGGCGCGCGCCGCGCCGAGATTGCAGCGTGGAATGCAGCTAGCCCGATTTTGAAGCGCGGGATAGCCCTGACGCCTGTAAAGTTTGGCATTTCATTCACGCTAACTTGGCTGAACCAAGCGGGGGCTTTGGTGCATGTCTATCAAGACGGGTCGGTGCAGCTGAACCATGGCGGCACGGAAATGGGCCAAGGGCTGAACCAAAAGGTGGCCCAAGTGGTGGCGGGGGTGTTTGGGCTGGATACGGGAGCGGTGAAGATCACCGCGACCGACACGGCAAAGGTGCCCAATACCAGCGCCACGGCGGCCAGTTCGGGCAGTGATCTGAACGGCATGGCGGCGCGCAATGCGGCAGAAACAATCCGCGCGCGGATGGCCGAGTTTTTGGCGGGTAAACTGGGGGTAGAGGCGGCATCTGTGCGCTTTGACGGCGGGCAGGTGCGCGCGGGCGGCGAGGTGTTTGGCTTTGCCCAAGTGGCCGCTTGGGCCTATCAGGCGCGGGTAAGTCTTTCGTCGACGGGATACTATGCTACGCCGAAAATCACTTGGGACAGGGTCAACGGGCGCGGGCGGCCGTTTTTGTATTTTGCCTATGGCGCGGCGGTGACCGAAGTGGTGATTGATACGCTAACGGGCGAGAACCGCATTTTGCGCGCAGATATGCTGCATGACACGGGCAGCCCGCTGAACCCTGCCTTGGATATTGGCCAGATCGAAGGGGCCTATGTTCAGGGCGCGGGGTGGCTGACGATGGAGGAATTGGTGTGGGATGCCAAGGGCGCACTGAAAACCCATGCGCCCAGCACCTATAAAATCCCAGCCTGCGCGGACAGGCCTGCCGTATTTAACGTTGATCTGTGGAACCGCCCCAACCGCGAGGATACAATCGGGCGCAGCAAGGCGGTGGGCGAGCCGCCGTTTATGCTGGGGATATCGGCGTTTTTCGCGCTGCGTGATGCGGTGGCGGCCTGCGGGGATGGATCGCGCTATCCCGCCATGGATGCGCCCGCCACGCCAGAGCGGATTTTGGCCGCCGTGCAGGAGCAGCAGCAGAATGTTTGACCGCGCCGCCCTAGCCCGCGCGATTGCCGCCCATGGCCCCGTAGCGCGGGTTGTGGTGGCGGGCGTTAAGGGCAGCGCCCCGCGCGAGGTGGGGGCGGCCATGCTGGTTTGGGCCGACCACAGCAAGGATGGCGGGCAGGACGGCACCATTGGCGGCGGCGCGTTAGAGTTTCAGGCCGCACAAGCGGCACGCGGTATGCTGGCGGCGGGCGAGGGATCGCGCCTTGATGCCATTCCCCTTGGCCCCAACCTTGGCCAATGCTGCGGTGGCGCTGTACAGGTGTTGACCGAAGTGTTTTGCAACGTGCCCGCTGAGGCACCCGTTTTTGCACGGCCCGTTTTACACAATGCTGGCCCGATGCCATTGGCGGTTGCCCGCGCGCAGGCAGGAGCGCGGCGGGGCGCGCCTGTGCAGGTAGGGCTGCATGAGGGTTGGTTTATTGAAGCCATGTGCGCCACCAAAACCCCCGTTTGGATTTGGGGCGCGGGGCATGTGGGGCGCGCGATTGTGGGCGTGATGGCCCCCCTGCCCGATGTGGATATCACTTGGGTCGATACCGATTTGGCGCGCTTTCCTGATTGCATTCCAAACGGCGTGCGCGCGCTGCCAGCAAGTGAAGTTACCCGCGCTATCGCGCTGGCCCCGCCAGATGCGCACCATGTCATTCTGACCTTTTCTCATGCGTTGGATTTGGCGCTGTGTGATGGGCTGCTGCGGCATGGGTTTGCGGCCTGCGGGCTGATTGGATCGGCAACCAAATGGGCGCGGTTTCGGGCGCGGCTGGCGGCGCTGGGCCATAGCCCTGCCGATATTTCGCGCATTATGTGCCCAATTGGTGACCCAAGCCTTGGAAAACATCCCCAAGCCATTGCCATTGGCGTGGCAGCCCGCATGATGGCGGACATGGCCGCAGCGCCCGCATTGCATAAGGAGGTGCGCGCATGAGCGCAGATCAACCCATCTTGTTTGCCGCCAATGGCATTGGCAAATCTTACCCAGGCGTGCGGGCCAATGATGATGTGAATTTTGCGATCAAGCGCGGCGAGATTCATGCCCTGCTGGGTGAAAACGGGGCAGGCAAATCGACCTTGGTCAAAATGATTTACGGGCTGGTGAAGCCCGATCAGGGCAATATGGAATGGATGGACGCGCCCTTTGCCCCTGCCGACCCTGCCCGCGCGCGCGCGGCGGGTGTGGGAATGGTGTTTCAGCATTTTTCCCTGTTCGAGGCGCTGAATGTTGCCGAAAACGTGGCTTTGGGCATGGAAAACCCGCCGCCTTTGGCCCAACTGGCCGCGAAGATTTCCAAAGTTAGCGCGGACTATGGCCTGCCACTTGACCCTGCGCGGCGGGTGGGGGATTTGTCGGCGGGCGAGCGCCAGCGGGTCGAGATTATCCGCTGCCTGCTGCAATCGCCCAAATTGCTGATTATGGATGAGCCGACATCGGTTCTAACGCCGCAAGAGGTGGAGATTTTGTTCAAAACCCTGCGGCAACTGGCGGCCGAGGGGACAGCGATTTTGTATATCAGCCATAAGCTGGAAGAAATTCGCGCCCTATGTGATCGGGCGACGATTTTGCGGCGCGGCAAGGTTGTGGCCACAGCCACCCCCGCAAAGACCACGGCGCGCCAGATGGCAGAATTGATGGTAGGATCGGCGCTGGCCAGCCCAGCGCGCGCGGGCAAGGCGCAGGAAACCGCAACGGGCGCGCCTGCGCTAGAGGTGCGCGGATTGTCTGCGCCATCGCCCATCCAATTTGGCACATCTTTGAAAGACATCAGCTTTGCCGTGGCCAAGGGCGAGGTTTTGGGCATTGCAGGGGTTGCAGGCAATGGGCAGGACGAATTGATTTTGGCCCTGTCGGGCGAGATACCTTCGGCACCAGATATGATCCACGCCAAGGGGGAAGCGATTGGCGCGATGGGGCCGAATGCGCGGCGCGCGCGCGGATTCGTGGTGGCCCCCGAAGACAGGCTGGGCCATGCGGCGGCGCCCGATATGTCGCTGGTGGAAAACGCTTTCCTCACGGGGGCGGTGCAGCGCAAATTGGCGCGGCACGGCTTTGTCAATTGGGCGGGGGCCAAGGCCTTTGCCGAAGAAATCATCGCCGCATTCGATGTGCGCACGCCAAGTTCTGGCGTGGCGGCGCGGGCGCTGTCGGGCGGGAATTTGCAGAAATTTGTGATTGGGCGCGAATTGCGCCAATCGCCCGATGTGATTGTGATTAACCAGCCGACTTGGGGCGTGGATGCGGCGGCGGCGGCCTTTATTCGCCAAGCCATTTTGACCTGCGCCGAAGGCGGTGCGGCGGTGGTGGTGATTTCCCAAGACTTGGACGAGCTGATGGAAATATCGGACAATTTCGCCGCATTGAACGAAGGGCGTTTAAGCAAACCGC
Source organism: Rhodobacter sp. (assembly GCA_027482795.1). Lineage (GTDB taxonomy): Bacteria > Pseudomonadota > Alphaproteobacteria > Rhodobacterales > Rhodobacteraceae > Cypionkella. Next base: position 988 of record JAIXVS010000055.1, on the reverse strand, counting down.
GCCCACGTGCGGGGCTGTCTATGGAAGAGATTGGCCTGATGATGGGCGGCGCGCATGATTTAAGTCCGCGGGGGATGGAGGTGGCCCATGTGTAAGGCAACTGTGCAAGGGGGCGCGGCATGATGAGGCTAGAGCGGCGGGCCAGCGCATCGCAGTTTTGGATCTGGGCAACCCCTGTGGTCGCGGTGGCGCTGACGATGGTTTTTGGCGGCTTGATGTTTTTGGTGCTGGGCAAAAACCCCGTAGAGGTGATCCGCACGATTTTTTGGGACCCGCTGTTTGGCGAATTTGCGTGGTATTTGCGCGGCCAGCTTTTGGTGAAAGCGGGGCCGCTGATTTTGATTGCGATCGGCCTAAGCCTTGGGTTTCGTGCAGGGATTTGGAACATCGGGGCCGAAGGCCAGTATATTATGGGCGCAATTGTGGGGGCGGCTGTTGGGCTTGCGTTTTACCCCACAGAAAACCGCTGGATTTTCCCTGTGATGGTGATTGCGGGGGCCTTTGGCGGCTGGGCTTGGGCGATGATACCCGCGCTGCTGAAAACGCGGCTGAATACCAACGAGATTTTGGTATCGCTCATGTTGGTCTATGTGGCCCAAGTGATTTTGGCCATGGCCTCGACTGGGTTTTTGCGCAATCCCGAAGGGGCGGGCTTTCCGGGCAGCCGCAATTTTTCCAGCTATCCCGCGGCGGGCAACCCTGAACTGATTACAGGGTCGGGGCTGCATTGGGGGGGCGTTATGGCGATTTTGGTGGCCATTGCCGCCTATGTTTTGCTTCAGCGCCATATCCTTGGGTTTCAGATCAAACTGGCGGGACAAGCGCCGCGCGCGGCGCGGTTGCACGGGGTGGTGCCGCAGCGGTTGATTGTGCTGTGTATGGGCATTTCGGGCGCGCTGGCGGGCCTTGCGGGGTTGTTCGAAGTCACGGGGCCAGCGGGGCAAATCAGCATTGATTTTAACGTGGGCTATGGGTTTACCGCCATTAT
>JAIXVS010000003.1 GCA_027482795.1 Rhodobacter sp. | reverse complement strand
CTGGGCGCAGCGCGCGAAGCCTTAAGCGTTGCCGCTTGGCTGTGCCGCGCGGCGGGCCAATTCTGCGCGATACAGCGCCAAGAAATCCACCGTGTCTAGGTTGAGCGGCGGGAAGCCGCCATCGCGCGTTACATCCGACACGATCCTGCGCACAAACGGGAACAGCATACGCGGGCATTCGATCAGCAAAAACGGATGCATCTGGTCTTGTGGCACACCTTCAATGTTGAAAACGCCGCCATAATCCAACTCGAGTACGAACAAAGGCTCGCCACTGGTTTTATTTTTCGAAGTAATTTTAAACTTTGTCACCACGTCATATTGGTTTTCGGTGGCGCGCTTGCGCCCATCGATGCTGACCGATACCTGAATATCAGGCTGCACTTCGGTCGAGGTCATCCCTTTCATGGATACAGCGTTTTCAAAGGACATCTCGCGGATATATTGCGCCAGCACGGACATTTTTATCTGCGGCGCTGCGGTGGTTTCCTCGGCCATATCAGCCTCTCCTCTGTGAATTTTGCCCCTGTTAGCAGGGAAAAGGCCATATCTCAATGCGTGCAGCGGCATTTGGATGGGACAAATTCGCCGCAACAACTGGACTTGGGCAGGTCGCCTGCCTACATAAGGGACAAGTTTACTTAACCCGAGGCATAAATGGGTAACTCAATGCTTCAAATCATCGTTCTGGCCGCTGTGGCAATTTTCTTGATCATCAAGCTGCGGTCGGTTTTGGGCACGCGCGAAGGATCTGAAAAGCCGCCCCTTCCCATGCAGCCCGCGCCCAGTGCGCGGCAATCGAAATTTGAAGTGATTGAAGGCGGTGTGGATCAAGATATTCTAGATCATGCACCCGAAGGGTCTGCAACTGCGCGCGCGCTAAGCCAGATTAAATCGCAAGAGCGCGATTTCACCGTTTCAGAATTTCTGCGCGGCGCGCGCGGGGCATATGAGATGATTCTTATGGCGTATGAGCGCGGCGATATATCGGGCGTGCGCGCGTTTCTGTCTGATGAAGTTGCCGACAGCTTTCAGGGCGCGATTGATCAGCGCGCGGCGCAAGGCCTTGTGACCAAGGCCGAATTTGTTGGCCTGCGCGAGATTGCGCTGCACGATGCGGAATTTGACGCATCCACCAAAACCGCCGAAGTCACCGTGCGATTTATGGGCGAATTGACGGCCGTGACCAAAGACGCAAGCGGCGCTGTGATTTCCGGATCGCCAGACGAGGTGAAACGCCAACGCGATGTCTGGAGTTTTGCGCGCGTTTTGGGTAGCAATGATCCCAACTGGCAATTGGTCGCCACCAGCGACTGATAGGAGACGAATGCGTGCTGCCCTTTTGGCTGTTTGGATAATGACGGCAGGGCTGCCCGCACAGGCGCAAAACCTGCCGTTTTCTGCATTGGCGGGGTGGGAAGCGGACGATCATCTTGCCGCGCTGAAAGTATTTCAAAACAGCTGCGCGCGGCTAGATGGGCCGATGTGGGCCCCAATCTGCAAATTGGCCGCGAGTGCAGGGCAAAGCCCGGCTTCTGCGCGGGCGTTTTTTGAAATGCTGTTTCAGCCTACTTTAGTTGGTCAGCCGCCTGCCCTTTTTACTGGGTATTTTGAGCCAGAGCTGAAGGGATCAAAAACCAAAACGGGCAAGTTTACCCAGCCGATCTATGCCCGCCCCAAAGAATTGGTGGATGGTGAGCAATTTCTAACCCGCGAACGCATCGAAGGCGGCGCGCTTCGGGGCAGGGGGTTGGAACTGGCTTGGCTGGAAGACCCTGTTGATGTATTTTTCCTGCAAATTCAGGGTTCTGGCCGCATTTCTTTGCCCAATGGCAGCGTTATGCGGGTGGGGTATGCTGGGCGCAACGGGCATGAATATGCCTCGATCGGGGCGGAATTGGTGCGGCGCGGCGCGCTAAAGGAAAACGAACTTTCCGCCCAATCGATCCGCGCCTATGTGCAAAGAAACCCCATTGTTGGCAAAGATTTGCTAAATGCGAACCCGTCGTATGTTTTCTTTCTTGAAATCAAAGATTTGCGTCCCGAAGATGGCCCGATTGGCGCGATGAGCCTGCCGATTACGGCCATGCGGTCTGTCGCGGTTGATCCCAGCTTTGTGCCGCTTGGCGCGCCTGTTTGGTTGGAGAAATCGGGCGCAAACCCGTTGAACCGTTTGATGATTGCCCAAGATACGGGCGGTGCCATTAAGGGCGCGCAGCGGGCAGATATTTTCTTTGGCACGGGGCCCAAGGCGGGCGATGCCGCAGGCGTTATCCGCGACGGCGGGCGTATGGTGCAGTTGTTGCCCCATGATTATTTGGCAACAGGCAGCGGCAGCTAACATGCCCCGCAAGCGCGTCTTACATCCAGAAGAGCAAGAATTGTGGCGCGTTGTGGCGCGTACAGCAAAGCCATTGCATGTGCAAAAGGCCAATTTAGCGCCGTCTGTATCGCCCAGCCTTGAGCCGCCCAAAATAACCGAGCCAAAGCCACCCATGGCCGATACGTCGCGCCTGCGCGGTGTTAAACTGGGGGCGGCGGCGAAAATGTCCTCGGCGGCGCAATTTGCCCCCAGCATTGGGCAGAACTTGGCGAACGCGCCCCTGCGGATGGATGCAAAAACTCACGGCAAAATGACGCGGGGAAAATTGGTTCCCGAAGCGCGGATTGATCTGCACGGCATGACGCTGGATCAGGCGCATCCAGCGCTGAATGGGTTTATCTTGCGCGCGCATGGTGCGGGAATGCGGCTGGTTTTGGTCATTACGGGTAAGGGCGGCAAGCCGCGGGCCGATCATGGCCCGATACCCCAGCACACGGGTGTTTTGCGCAAACAAGTGCCCAATTGGCTGCACCAAGCGCCGCTGGCCCCGTTGATTTTACAAGTGACCGAGGCGCATGTCAGCCATGGCGGCGGCGGCGCGCTGTACGTTTACCTATCGCGCCGATAGCCAGCGCGTGACGAT
>JAIXVS010000080.1 GCA_027482795.1 Rhodobacter sp. | reverse complement strand
TGATGGATGAGGGCAGCTTTGAAGAGTTTGACATGTTTGTCACCCACCGCTGCACCGATTTTGGTATGGAGGCCGAGCGGCCCGCAGGGGATGGCGTGGTCACGGGCTGGGGCACGGTGAATGGGCGGATGATCTATGTCTATGCCCAAGATTTTACGGTGTTTGGCGGGTCACTTTCGGAAACGCAGTCGAAAAAGATTTGCAAAATTATGGATATGGCCATTCAAAACGGCGCGCCGATTGTGGGCATTGCCGACAGTGGCGGCGCGCGCATTCAAGAAGGCGTGTCCAGCCTTGCAGGTTACGCCGAGGTGTTTCAGCGCAATATCATGGCATCGGGCGTGGTGCCGCAGATTAGCCTGATTATGGGGCCTTGCGCGGGGGGGGCGGTGTATTCGCCCGCGATGACGGACTTTATTTTCATGGTCAAAGACAGCAGTTATATGTTCGTCACAGGGCCAGATGTGGTGAAAACCGTCACCAATGAGGCGGTTTCGGCAGACGAGCTGGGCGGGTCGGCCACGCATACCAAGAAATCGTCCGTGGCTGATGGCGCGTTTGAAAACGATGTCGAGGCGCTGGCCGAAGTGCGCCGCCTGATCGATTTTCTGCCCCTGAACAACCGCGAAAAGGCCCCTGTGCGCCCGTTTTTTGACGACCCTGCGCGGCTGGAGCCCAGCCTTGACACGCTGATCCCTGACAATCCAAACCAGCCTTATGATATGAAGGAATTGGTGCTGAAAATTGCCGATGAGGGCGATTTCTTTGAAATTCAGCGCGAATTTGCGGCCAATATCATCACGGGGTTTGTGCGCATTGAAGGGCAAACTGTGGGCGTGGTGGCCAATCAGCCGATGGTGCTGGCGGGCTGTTTGGATATTGATTCTGCCCGCAAGGCCGCCCGTTTTGTGCGGTTTTGTGATGCGTTTGAAATTCCAATTCTGACGCTGGTTGATGTGCCAGGGTTTTTGCCTGGCGTGCAGCAGGAACTGGGCGGGGTGATTAAACACGGCGCAAAGCTGCTGTTCGCCTATGGCGAGGCGACGGTGCCGAAGGTGACTGTGATCACTCGCAAAGCCTATGGCGGGGCTTATGTGGTGATGTCCAGCAAGCCGCTGCGTGGTGATTTCAATTACGCATGGCCCACCGCCGAAGTGGCAGTGATGGGGGCCAAGGGGGCGACCGAAATTATCCATCGCGGCAAAGCGCCTGATGAGATTGCCCGCCTGACGCAGGAATACGAAGACCGTTTCGCCAACCCCTTTGTGGCGGCGGAAAAGGGATTTATCGACGAGGTGATCCGCCCCCATTCCACCCGCCGCCGCGTGGCGCGCGCCTTTGCCAGCCTGCGCGGCAAAAAGCTGGTGAACCCGTGGAAAAAGCACGATAATATTCCGCTATAGGTGCGTTTTGGAACAAGAGCTGGACATAACCTTGGGCGATGGCTCGGCAATTGCTGTGCCGTCAAACCAAGCGGTGACGCTGCTGGATATTATCTGGAACAGCACTGGCCCCGAAGGCCCCGCGCCGCGCTTTCGTTTTGTGGCCCCCGCAATTGCCCGCGAGGGGGGAAGCATGACGTTCGAGGCTGCCGAGGCAGATTTGCAGCACCTGTGCGAAAGCTTTGCTTTGGCCAAACTGGCAGAAAAGGGCATATCTGCGCCGATGGTGCTGCTGTCTTTGGCTGACCGCGCGGTGGAATTTGGCATCTCTGACCCAGAGGCGACGCAGTATTTTGAAGCCTTTTCCATCGACGGCTCTACTTGCAGTAGAGAGATTTTCTGATGCGCCCACAGCATATAGTTTCCAAAATGAAAACAAAAGAAAATTCCATTTTTTCTTTGGAATTTGGAATATTATGCGATAACTTGCACTTAGGCGGGCCCCAAGCCGCCTATCCCTCGGTGAAGGGGGTGGCAGCAAGCACGCCCCCCGCAAAAAAATGGACGAATACGTGTCGAGCAGCACAGAATTGCATAGCTTCCAAACCTATATCCGCGCCGCGCTGGGACATAGCGCAGCGCTGGGTTGTGGGCCCGCGTTTGCAGGCGCGGCCCAATGTGCAAGCAGCCGATAAAGGCTGCGCGCAGGTAGGAAGCTTTGGCATTGGGCGGGCGCATAGGGCCGAAATGGCCGCGCCCGCCTTTTTTCATGCCCCGATCACACTGCATATCGCACACTTGAGCGCGGGCGCGCTTTGTGACAGCACCCCCCTTGCGCGATCAGGCCAATGCGCGCGCAGGCAAAGGGGGCACATATGCTAAAACATCGCGGATTTCCGGGGCGCTTGCCCGGTTCGGATTATCAATTCACCATTCGGCGCGCCAACCACAAAGATGGCACCACGAAATTGGTACGGCGCGAGCGGTATAAAGACCGCAAACATGCCGATAAACTGGCCGACGCTGGCTTTATGGCGGCGCTTTGGGCGCATTTTGGTGAAGAGCCGTTCGAGCGGGGCAATTTGGACGCGGGCCGCCTATCGTGGCTGCTGGGCCGTGAAGTTGTGCCTGCGGAAGACCCGTTTGACCCAGCCAGTTATGATGCGTTGCTGCGCATTGATGTCAAACGCGCCGCAGTTTCCTTTCCCGAAGTTTTTGATGAAAATGCCGTTCCGATGGACTTTTCCGATTGGGATGACGAGGACGAGGACGAATGAGCGCGCGCGCGGCAGATCGGCAAGTTTTGGCGCAGTGGGCGCGCTGCGACATATTGCCATTTGCGCGCGCGCCGCGCTTGGCAGACAGTGAAGACACGTCCACCGCGACATGCGTTGCCGCCCTTGACGTGACCAAGGGCATTCCTTGTGATACTTTCCCTTTGAACTGGCCCAGCCCTACGGGGGTTGGGCCGTTTTTTTGGTGCAACGATATCGCAGAAAATTCTTCCCAAACGGCGCGAGATTCTGTAGACTCGATTATAATTACAACAAACGATCGAGGCATATCATGCGGAAATTTATTGTGCTTGGCCTTTTGGCCATGCCGCTTACAGCTTGTATGGATAATGACATTCAGCGCGGCCTTTTGGGCGCGGGCGTTGGCGTGGCGCTTACATCCGTTACGGGCGGCAATTTGTATACGGGCGCTGTTATTGGCGGCCTGTTCGGCACCGTCTGCGACGACGTCAACGTCTGCGGCGCGCGGTACTAAAACACTTTCGGCCTTTGGGCCAGCTGCGTGTTTAGGGTCAAACGGGCTGATTGCCCGCTTGGCCCTTTTTGCATGTGCGCAGCGCATTTTGCCACGGGCTTTGGCCCGCCTGTGGCCCTATCAGGAGCTTGCCCATGTTTAAGAAAATCCTTATCGCCAATCGGGGCGAGATTGCCTGCCGCGTGATCAAAACTGCCCGCAAAATGGGTATTAAAACTGTCGCGGTCTATTCTGACGCGGATCGCGGCGCGCTGCATGTAAAAATGGCCGATGAGGCGGTGCATATCGGCCCATCCCCCGCCGCGCAAAGCTATATTGTGATTGATAAGATCATGGCCGCGATTAAGGCGACGGGGGCCGAAGCGGTGCATCCCGGCTATGGGTTTTTGTCGGAAAACATGAATTTTGCTGCCGCGCTAGAGGCGGCAGGTGTGGCGTTTATCGGCCCGCCGTCCCCCGCGATTGAGGCGATGGGCGATAAGATTACATCTAAGAAAATCGCCCAAGAGGCGGGCGTTTCAACCGTGCCCGGACATATGGGCCTGATTGCCGATGCGGATGAGGCGGTGAAAATTGCCACCCAAATCGGATACCCTGTGATGATTAAGGCATCGGCAGGCGGCGGCGGTAAGGGGATGCGCATTGCGTGGAATGAAGCCGAGGCGCGCGAGGGGTTCGGATCGTCCAAAAACGAGGCGGCGGCGAGTTTTGGCGATGACCGCATTTTCATCGAAAAATTCGTCACGCAGCCGCGCCATATTGAAATTCAGGTGCTGGCCGATAAGCACGGCAATATCGTGTATTTGCACGAACGCGAATGTTCCATTCAGCGCCGCAATCAAAAGGTGATCGAAGAGGCCCCCTCGCCCTTTTTAGACGAGGCGACGCGCCGCGCGATGGGCGAGCAGGCCTGCGCGCTGGCGCGTGCGGTGGGGTACACATCGGCGGGGACTGTTGAGTTTATCGTCGACGGCGCGCGCAATTTCTATTTTCTGGAAATGAACACGCGGCTTCAGGTGGAACATCCTGTGACCGAACTTATCACGGGCGTGGATTTGGTGGAACAGATGATCCGCGTAGCTGCGGGGCAGCCGCTGCCCTTTGCGCAGGGCGATCTGAAAATCAACGGCTGGGCGATGGAAAGCCGCCTTTATGCCGAAGACCCGTATCGCAACTTTTTGCCATCGATTGGCCGCCTGACGCGGTATCGCCCCCCTGTTGAAGGGGTAACGCCAACGGGCGGGATTGTGCGCAATGATACGGGCGTGTTCGAGGGCGGCGAGATTTCGATGTTCTACGATCCGATGATTGCCAAGCTGTGCACATGGGCCCCAACCCGCACGGGCGCGATTGACGAGATGCGCATTGCCCTTGATACGTTCGAGGTGGAAGGCATCGGCCATAACCTGCCGTTTGTGGGCGCGGTGATGGATCATCCGCGCTTTATTTCAGGCAATATCACCACGGCCTTTATCGCTGAAGAATACCCCGAAGGCTTTCAAGGTGCGACATTGGATGAAGGTACGCTGCGGCGCGTGGCCGCCGCTGCTTCCGCGATGAACCGCGTGGCCGAAATTCGCCGCACAAAGGTTTCGGGCACAATGGACAACCACGAACGCCGCGTGGGGGATGATTGGGTTGTCACTTTGCAGGGAGCTGAGCATTCTGTGAGAATTGCTGCCGACCATGACGGATCATCGGTGCATTTTGCAGATGGCGTGGTTGTGCGCGTGGCGTCCGATTGGACACCTGGACAGCCGCTTGCAAAGCTGATGGTGGATGGCACATCTTTGGTGATGAAGGTGGCCAAAATCAGCGGCGGCTTCCGTTTGCGCCTGCGCGGGGCAGATGTGAAATGCCATGTGCGCACCCCGCGTCAGGCGGAACTGGCAAAATTGATGCTGGAAAAGACCCCGCCCGATACATCGAAGTTCTTGCTGTGCCCCATGCCGGGTTTGGTGACCAATGTTATGGTGGCAGTGGGGGATGAGGTGCAAGAAGGCCAAGCGTTGGCCACGGTTGAGGCGATGAAGATGGAAAACATCCTGAAAGCCGAACGCAAAGGCGTGGTCAAAGCCGTCAAGGCCAGCGCGGGGGCCAGCCTGAAGGTGGACGACGTGATAATGGAGTTTGAATGACCTACCGCCCCGAAGGCAGCGCTTCTAGGATTTCGCCCTGCCGCGAAGGCAGCTTGTCGATGGCGCGCATAATTTCGCGCAAGGACCATGGGCGCGGTTTGCGCAGGGCGGTTTTGCCGTCTTTGTCCAGCACCAGCAGGGTAAACCCTGACGGGCGCAGTTTGGTGCGCAGGGGCGACATTGCGGCGGGGTCTGTATCGACGACCAGCACAAAATCACGCTCCGCCAGCTCGCCCCGATCCTCAGCCAGCAGGGACATTTGGCGCAGGAAATTGGGGTCTTCTGGCGCGGGGGCAAAGACCACCAGCACGCGCGAGACATATTTCAGCGCGTCCAGATCAACGGCGCTGGGCGGGGTGGGCTGCATCGGCGCGCCCATGCTTGGGGCCGCATAAAGCGCGGCCATGACGGCCAAGACAAACAGGTGTTTCATGCCCTTGATATAGGGCACGGGCGCAACATTACAAAGGGTTAAAGGGTGCAAATTATGCCCCGCCCAAAGGAGAGCGATATGACCGATACGGCAAAATGGCAGGCATTGGCCACGCGCGAGTTGAAAGACCGCCCGATTGAAAGCCTTGATTGGCATACGCTGGAAGGCATCACAGTAAAGCCGCTGTATACAGCCGCCGATACCGCAGACCTGCCGCAGATGGGCGAGATGCCGGGCTTTGCGCCCTATACGCGCGGGGTGAAGGCCACAATGTATGCAGGCCGCCCGTGGACAATTCGCCAATACGCAGGCTTTTCCACGGCAGAGGCCAGCAATGCCTTTTACCGCAAAAATTTGGCGGCGGGGCAGCAGGGCGTGTCGGTGGCCTTTGATCTGGCCACTCATCGCGGCTACGATTCCGACCATCCGCGCGTGACGGGCGATGTGGGCAAGGCGGGGGTGGCGATTGACAGTGTCGAGGATATGAAGATTTTGTTCGACGGTATCCCGCTGGATAAAGTCTCGGTATCCATGACGATGAACGGGGCGGTTATCCCCATTCTGGCCAGCTTTATTGTTGCGGGCGAAGAGCAGGGCGTGGGCCCCGCGCTGCTGTCGGGCACGATTCAGAACGACATTCTGAAAGAGTTTATGGTGCGCAACACCTATATCTATCCGCCAGAACCATCGATGCGGATTATCGCGGATATTATTGAATACACATCCGCGCATATGCCGAAGTTCAATTCGATCTCGATCTCGGGCTATCACATGCAAGAGGCGGGCGCGAATTTGGTGCAGGAACTGGCCTATACGCTGGCGGATGGGCGCGAATACGTGCGCGCGGCGCTGGCGCGCGGCATGAATGTGGATGATTTTGCGGGCCGCTTGTCGTTCTTCTTTGCCATTGGCATGAATTTCTTCATGGAGGCGGCAAAGCTGCGCGCCGCCCGCCTGCTGTGGCATCGGATTATGTCGGAATTTCAGCCCAAAAATCAGGCCAGCCTGATGCTGCGCACCCATTGCCAGACCAGCGGGGTAAGCTTGCAAGAGGCTGACCCCTATAACAACGTGATCCGCACCGCGTATGAGGCGATGTCGGCGGTGCTGGGCGGCACGCAAAGCCTGCACACCAATGCGCTGGACGAGGCGATGGCCCTGCCCACCGAATTTTCCGCCCGCATTGCGCGCAATACGCAGCTGATCTTGCAGCATGAAACGGGGGTGACGCGCGTGATCGACCCGCTGGCGGGCAGCTACTATGTGGAAAGCCTGACCGATCAGTTGGCGCGCGAGGCCTGGGCGCTGATTGAAGAAGTCGAGGCGATGGGCGGTATGACCAAAGCCGTGGCATCGGGTATGCCCAAACTGCGGATCGAGGAATCGGCGGCCAAGCGTCAGGCCGCGATTGATCGCGGCGACGAGGTGGTGGTTGGGGTGAACAAGTACCGCCTGCCCAAAGAAGACGCGATTGAGATTTTGGATATCGACAACCACGCCGTGCGGGACGCGCAAATTGCACGGCTGGCCGCCACCCGCGCCGCGCGGGACGAAGGCGCTTGCACGGCAGCGCTGGATGAGTTGACCCGCCGCGCCGCAGATGGCGGCAATTTGCTGGATGCGGCTGTCACGGCGGCCCGCGCCCGCGCAACTGTAGGAGAGATCAGTATGGCGATGGAGAAAATCTTTGGCCGCCACCGCGCCGAGGTGAAAACATTGGCAGGGGTTTATGGCGCGGCCTATGAAGGGGATGCAGGCTTTGCCGCCATTCAAAAAGACGTGGAAGATTTTGCGCAGGCCGAAGGCCGCCGCCCCCGTATGCTGGTGGTGAAAATGGGCCAAGACGGGCATGATCGTGGGGCCAAGGTTATCGCCACCGCCTTTGCCGATATTGGCTTTGACGTGGATGTCGGCCCCTTGTTCCAAACCCCAGAAGAGGCGGCGCAAGATGCCATCGACAATGATGTGCATGTGATTGGCATATCATCCCAAGCGGCGGGCCATAAAACCCTTGCCCCCAAACTGGTGCAGGCGCTGCGCGCGGCTGGCGCGGGCGAGATATTGGTGATCTGCGGCGGCGTGATCCCGCAGCAGGATTACCAGTTCCTGTATGACGCAGGGGTTAAGGCCATCTTCGGCCCCGGCACCAACATCCCCGCCGCCGCGAAAGATATCCTAGGCCTAATCCGCGCGGCTAAGACTTAGGTCTTCCTAACTCTAAAAATACCTCGCGGGGTGAGCCGAAGGCGAGGGGGCGCGCAGCCCCCTATCTTGCCGCCCAAGTCATGCCGCGCCGCAGCATTTCGCGCGCAGGGCCATGGTCAATCACATTGGCCTGATGGCCCAAAGCGTTGTAATACACCCGCCCCTTGCCCCACATTTTGCTAAAGACCACAGGCATGGCGACGGGGCCGTTGGGGGCATGGGGGCCATCGACCAGCGGGAAATCGCAGACGGCGTGAACCTTTACCGCAGGGTCGATGTGTAGGTAATACTGTTCGGTCTTAACATCAAAATCGGCGATGCCCGCGACAAGCGGATCATCGGATGTTATGCGCACGCGATACTCGACCCCGTCATTGCCAGGATGGGCGACCCACTGCGCGCCCGTCATAAACTGCCAGCCCACATCATTGCGGAACGCATCGCACATGCCGCCATGGCAGCCTGCAAGGCCCACGCCCGCCGCCACCGCCGCCTGCACATGTTCGGACTGTTCTTTGCCGATGGTGGACATCGTCCAAATCGGCACGATCAGCGCCAGATCGGTCAGTTCTGCTGGGTCGTCAAAACAGGCGAGGGTGTCAAAAACCGTCACCTCCATCCCCGCATCGCGCAGATCGGCGGCAAAAAGGGCGGCGACTTTGTCAGGCTCGTGCCCATCCCATCCGCCCCAAGTGATCAATGCTTTGGTCATTCTATCCCTCCCGTTTGGGGTATCGTGACGCGAAG
>JAIXVS010000250.1 GCA_027482795.1 Rhodobacter sp. | reverse complement strand
CCGCCAGAAGCCCGCCTTTGGCATAGTAATAGCCAATCAGCGGCGAGGTTTGCTTGTAATAGGCCATCAGGCGGGTCTTTAGGCTTTCGGCGTTGTCATCGGCGCGAACGGGCTGGCCTGCAAGGCGCGCATCTTCGGCACGGCCAACGATTCGGTCTACCAAAACCTCGTCCTTGACCTGCAATTCGATCACAAAGTCGATTTTCTGGCCAAGCTCTAGCATCAGATCACCCAGCGCGTCCGCCTGTTTCAGCGTGCGCGGGAAGCCATCAAAAATATAGCCGCCCGCTGCACCGTCACTGGTCAGTTTTTCGCGGATCAGGCCGATGACAATCTCATCCGTCACCAATTCGCCCCGCTCCATCACGGCGGCAACGCGGTTGCCCATTTCGGTGCCGCTGGTCTTTGCCTCGCGCAGCATATCGCCCGTGGAAAGTTGCACCATCGCGCGTTCGTCGACCAGACGCTTGGCTTGGGTGCCTTTTCCCGCGCCGGGGGGGCCAAGAAGGATGATATTGGTCATTGCGGCCTACCGACGTGCTGGGGGTTTTGCAGTTGCAGGGCGCTTTTTACCGCGCAACTGCGACTTTTCAATTAGCCCCTCATACTGGTGGGCCAACAGATGGGACTGAATTTGTTGAATCGTATCCATCGTCACTGACACCACAATAAGCACCGACGTGCCGCCAAAATAGAACGGGATCGAGAATTCAGAAATCAAAATCTCGGGCAGCAAACACACCGCCGCCAAATAGGCCGACCCCAGTACCAACACGCGGTTCACCACGTAATCCAAATAATCTTGGGTCTTCTTGCCGGGGCGAATGCCCGGAATAAACCCACCTTGGCTGCGCAGATTTTCGGCAACCTCGTCGGTTTTGAACGCCACATTCTGCGTGTAGAAATAGGCAAAGAACACGATCATAATCACCAAGAACGCCAGATACAGCGGCTGGCCATGGCCAAAATAGGCCAAAATGGTCGACATAATCGGCCCTGACCCTGCCGAACCTGAAAAGGTCGAGATGGTGACAGGCAGCAGCAACAGGCTGGATGCAAAGATCGCAGGAATAACGCCCGCTGGGTTGACCTTGATCGGCAGATGCGATGTGCCGCCGTCATACACTTTCATACCAACAGTGCGGCGCGGATATTGGATGTTAATCTTGCGTAGCGCGCGTTCCATGAACACCACAAAGGCAATCACGGCCACCACCATGACCAGTACTAACAAAATGACAGGGGTCGAGATAACCCCAGCGCGGCCTTGGGAAAAGAACTGTGCCAAGGCGGCGGGGATTTCAGCAACAATACCTGTAAAGATAATCAGCGAAATGCCATTGCCAATGCCGCGTGCGGTAATCTGCTCGCCCAGCCACATCAAGAACATCGTGCCGCCCACCAGCGTGACAACGGCCGAGATGATAAAGAACATGCCTGGGCTATGGGCCAAACCGCCTGCTTGGATCGATTGCGCGATGCCATAGCCTTGCAGTGTTGCCAGCGCGACCGTGCCGTAGCGCGTCCACTGGTTAATCTTTTTGCGGCCCTGCTCGCCCTCTTTTTTCAGCTGTTCCAGCGCGGGCACCATTGTGGTCATCAACTGAACGATGATCGAGGCAGAGATATAGGGCATAATCCCCAGTGCAAAGATGCCCATGCGGCTGATCGCGCCGCCTGTGAACATATTCAGCATCCCGCCAATGCCAGCGCCCGCTTCGTCCATAAAATTGGCCAGCGCGGTACCGTCAATGCCCGGAACGGGGATATAGGTTCCAAGGCGGTAAACCATCAATAGACCAATGGTAAAGAAAATGCGGCTCCGCAAATCCGTTGCCTTACCCAGCGCGCCCCACGAAAGGTTCGCCGCCATCTGTTCTGCAGCCGATGCCATATCAGATCTTTCTTTATGACAGCGCCGCCAAACCGTTTTCCGGTCGGCGGCGCGGGAAAACTATAGGTGATGTAAGCGGTCTTGCGCCCGCTCACAACCCGTTTTTGCGTTTAGTTTACTCAGCCGCCGGCTTTGGCTCGCGCAGCGTGATGCTGCCGCCCGCTGCCTTGATCGCTTCAATCGCCGCTGCCGAGGCGCCAGCCACCACCAGATTGACCTTGGACTTGATCTCGCCCTTGTTCAAAATACGGATGCCGTCACGCTTATGGCCTGTTAGGCCCGCTGCAACCAGCGCATCTTCGGTGATCTCGCCCTTGGCGTCCAGCTTGCCCAGACCGATGAACTTTTCAATCAGGCCAAGGTTGATAACGGCAAAACGCAGTTGGTTCGGCTTGTTAAAGCCGCGCTTTGGCAAGCGGCGATACAGGGGCATTTGCCCGCCTTCGTAGCCACCAATCGCCACGCCGGAACGGGATTTCTGCCCCTTGATCCCGCGACCTGCGGTTTTGCCCTTGCCCGAACCTGGGCCACGCGCCACGCGCTTTTGCTTTTTGGCCGCGCCGGGATTGTCGGCCAGTTCATTCAGTTTCATGTCGCTTCTCCTTCTGCCGGAACTACTGCCAAAAGCGACTTTGGCAGCAAACGCGGGTTGATATGAAAGGGCTGGGCGCTATCGCCCAGCCAGCAGGCGTAAGGTGCGTGCTGGGCACGCGCCAAACTTACCCGCGCTCTTCGATGATCTGCACCAAATGGCTGATCTTATTGACCATGCCGCGCACGGAAGGGGTATCTTCCAATTCGCGGGTGCGGTTCATTTTGTTCAGGCCAAGGCCCTTGAGCGT
>JAIXVS010000015.1 GCA_027482795.1 Rhodobacter sp. | reverse complement strand
GTGTCGGGTCAGGCGGAACTGGCGGCTGGCGCGCGCGCTGCGGGGGCGGATGTGTTTATTGAAAAGCCCCTGCCGAATATCGCCGATTTTCGCGCGCTTTTGGTCGATCATTTCCCTGCGCCGTTGCCGCTGTTGCTGCTGCCCGACCGCCCGCCCAGCGCACAGCCCGACCGCATGGCGCTGCGTGATGATCTGGATTTGGCCGCGCAAACCCTATCTCTGCCCGAAGATATGGGGGATGCGCCGATGCTCCGCGCGCGCACCCGCTATGTTGCGGGGCTGATCGATGGGATTGCCGGCACATTGGGCGATGGCGCCCTGCGTGACGCCGCGCGCAAAGAACTGCTGCGACATGGCGCGGATGCAACCCATCACACTGCCCATGACGCGGCCGTGCAAGCGGGCCAATCCTTTCGCCGCCTGCGCGATTTGGTCAATCAACGGCTGCGCGATGTGATGGCAGAGCGGGGGATTTGACGCGCGTCTATCTGACCAAAACAGGATCAAAGGCGGCGCAGACCAGCCGCGTTAAATCGGACAGCCGTTCTTTTTGTTGCCCGTCCGCATCGAAATTTCGGGGGGAAAACCATGCGGCATAAGCCTCGCGCAGGGGGGGCCATTCGGCATCGGTGATGGCAAACCATGCCGTGTCGCGGTTGCGAGACTTGACGATCAGATGGTTGCGAAACACGCCTTCAAAGGAAAAGCCAAGGCGCTGCGCCGCACAGCGGCTGGGGATGTTCAGCGCGTTGCATTTCCATTCCACGCGGCGATACCCCGCCTCGAACGCCCATGCGACCATCTGCGCCAAAGCTTCGGTCGCGGTGCGCGTGCCTGCGATGGATGGGGCAAGGCAGATATGGCCAATTTCAATACTGCCATGGGCAGGAACGATGTTCAGAAAACTCGCCACGCCGCCCAAATGCCCCGTGGCCTGATCGCGAATGGCATAGAACAGCGGATTATCCCCCAGCGCGGTATCTTTGGCCCAGCGGTGATAGGCGGATGCGGCGTGAAAGGGGCCGTAGGGCATGTAATCCCACAGGGCATCATGGCCGATATAGGCATCGAACAAACCCGCCGCATGGGCGGCCTCGAGGCGTTCGAGCCGCGCAAATTGCCCTTGCAATACGGGGGCGTTTGGGTGTGGCGGCGCGACCCAACCTGTTACCTCTTGCCCCAAATCGCCCATGTTTTCCCCCGCTTTCGCCCTTTTGTGCCGTGCTTGCGGTGGAAAGGCAAGTTGGCAAAAATCGCGGAGTTCTAAAGCTGAAAGCCTGCGGGATAATCGTGCAGACCGTCAAAATCGGCCTTGCCGATATCCAGCCCTTCGGCCCGCAGCACAGCAAAGCCCATGGCCGCGTGAAAGATGAAATTAGGCATCCCGAACAGGTGCAAAAACTGTGGCGCGGATTGATCTAAATTCGCAAAACCCGCGCGATGGGTGATGCGGCGCGCCTCGGCCCCCGCGAAATCTTGCGGGTCAAGGGCGGCCAGCGCCGCCGTGACATCAGCAAAAGACTGTGCAAGCCCCGCGCGATCCACCCCATGCATCGCCATTCTTGGCACCGCTTTGCCCGCCAGCGGAAAGGCCACGCGCAGGGCAAAGCCCGCCGCCGTGGCCATTTGCTGCCCGCCTGTAAACATATCGGGGGCCAGCCGCGCCTGCAAATTGGCACCCGATGCCCGCGCCGCCAATGCCTGCATCTGCGCGATATAGTGCAAAAACACAGGAACCGAGGCGGCGTAAAGCGGGGGCATCAGCTTTCTTTCGGAACCACGCGCAGGTTCAATTCGCGCAGTTGTTTCACCAAAGGTTCGCTTGGCGCGCCCATCAGCAAATCTTCGGCGCGCTGGTTCATCGGGAACATGATGACCTCGCGGATATTCGCCTCGTCCGCCAGCAGCATGACGATACGGTCAATCCCCGCCGCGCAGCCGCCATGGGGGGGGGCGCCGTATTTAAACGCCTTGACCATGCCGCCGAAACGCTTGTCGACCTCGGAGGCTGGATAGCCCGCAAGTTCAAACGCCTTATACATGATTTCGGGTTTGTGGTTGCGGATGCCCCCACTGATGAGTTCATAGCCGTTGCAGGCAAGGTCGTATTGATAGGCGTAGACGTTCAAAGGATCGCCATTCAGCGCATCCAGCCCGCCTTGCGGCATCGAGAAGGGGTTGTGCGAGAAATCAATCGTGCCTTCATCGGTTTTCTCATACATCGGGAAATCGACGATCCACGCGAATTTAAAGCAGTTTTGCTCGGTTATCCCCAACTCCTCGCCAATCACATTGCGCGCGCGCCCTGCGGTGGGTTCAAACGCCTCTGGCTTGCCGCCAAGGAAAAAGGCTGCATCGCCCAATTCTAGGCCCAATTGCAGGCGGATCGCCTCGGCCCGCTCTGGCCCGATGTTCTTGGCCAGCGGGCCAGCCGCTTCCATGCCCGACCCATCTTCGGCCATGCGCCAGAAGATATACCCCATGCCTGGCAGGCCTTGGCTCTGCGCAAAGGCATTCATACGGTCGCAGAATTTGCGGCCCACAGGCTCTCCGCTCGGCCCCTTGGGCGCGGGAATGGCGCGCACTTCGTTGCCCGCCTGTTCCAAAAGCTTGGCGAAAATGGCAAAGCCTGAGCCTGCGAAATGCTGGGATACATCCTGCATTTTGATCGGGTTGCGCAGATCGGGCTTATCGCTGCCATACCATTTCAAACTGTCGCGGTACGCAATCAGCGGCCAGTCGGCATAGGTTTTCTTCGCTGGCGCGAATTCTTCGAAAATTCCCTGAATAACGGGCTGCACGGCGGCAAACACGTCTTCTTGGGTGACGAAAGACATCTCGACATCCAGCTGATAAAAATCGGTGGGCGAGCGGTCTGCGCGCGGGTCTTCATCGCGGAAGCAGGGGGCGATTTGGAAATAGCGGTCAAAGCCCGACACCATAATCAACTGCTTAAACTGCTGCGGGGCTTGCGGCAGGGCATAGAATTTGCCCGGATGCAGGCGCGAGGGCACCAGAAAATCGCGCGCGCCTTCGGGGCTGCTTGCGGTGATGATCGGGGTTTGAAATTCGTTAAAGCCCTGATCCCACATGCGTTTGCGCATCGAACGCACCACGTTCGAACGCAGCATCATGTTATTGTGCAGCTTATCGCGGCGCAAATCTAGGAAACGATAGGTCAGGCGGGTTTCTTCGGGGTAATCCACATCGCCAAAAACGGGCATCGGCAAATCTGCCGCCTCGCCCAAAACGCGCAGGCCAGTGGCATAAACCTCTACCTCGCCCGTGGCGATTTTGGGGTTTACCAGCGCCGCATCGCGCGCCTTAACCCGCCCGTCAATCGACACAACCCATTCCGCGCGCAGCTTTTCAATATCGGCAAAGGCAGGGCTATCACTGTCGGCCAGCACCTGCGTGATGCCATAATGGTCGCGCAGATCGATAAACAGCACGCCGCCATGATCGCGCACGCGGTGCACCCAGCCCGCAAGGCGCACCTCGGCCCCAACATCGGCGGCGCGCAACTGGGCGCAAGTGTGGCTGCGATAGGCGTGCATGGGAAACCCCGTCTGATTTAAAACTTCGCCCCGATACATACTTTGCGGGCCGCGAAGTCAAGCCTTTGGCCTTTCACTTTGGCTTAAATACCTGTCTGCCTTCTGTGAAGGGGGTGGCAAATAGGTATTTGGGCCAAAGTGAAAGTTAAGGCGCCTGCCAAACCGCAGGGATCAGCCCGCGCAGCGAATTGCCAAGCCAGAGTTTGACATGGGGCAGATCGGCGGCGGTCAGGCTTTCTTCGGGGGCGGAGATTTCGGCGCGCAAAACGCCTGGCAATGCGCCGCTGGACAGGGGGGGCGTGCGCAGGCCCT
>JAIXVS010000213.1 GCA_027482795.1 Rhodobacter sp. | reverse complement strand
TTGGCTTTGGTATATTGTTCCCACCGCACGCGCGATTGCAGATCCATGGGCGAGAGTTTCCATTGCTTCATCGGGTCGTGAATGCGCATGAGGAATCGCATTTGCTGTTCTTCATCGGTAATCGAAAACCAATATTTGATGACCGTTATCCCCGAACGCACCAGCATCCGTTCAAATTCGGGAACGTCGTTGAAAAACTGTTCAACCTGATCTTCGCTCGCAAAGCCCATCACCCGTTCAACCCCTGCGCGGTTATACCACGATCTGTCAAACAGAACAATTTCGCCGCCTGCGGGCAGGTGGGGTACATAGCGTTGAAAATACCACTGGGTTTTTTCGCGGTCAGATGGGGCGGGCAGGGCGACCGTGCGCACCACGCGCGGGTTCAGCCGCTGGGCGATGCGTTTGATCACGCCGCCCTTGCCCGCGCTATCGCGCCCTTCGAACAGAATCACGACCTTTTTCTTGTGGTACACAACCCATTCTTGCAGTTTAATCAGTTCCGATTGCAGGCGGATCAGGGCCTGAAAATAGGTCTGGCTGTCGAGTGTATCGGGGTGGTTTGTCTTGTAAATCTTGGCAAGCTCGCGCGACAGCGCGGCATCTTCCAATTCCAACTCGAACCCTTCGTCATAGGAATCCGCCAGTTCTGCCTTAAGCCAATCTTCCGCTGATCCAGTCATTCACGCCTCCTTGTTTGGCGGCACAGGATCACAGCTTTGTAAAACCTAAGTGACGGTTGCGGGCGAGTGGGTTTGGGGCAAATACCCAAAATCGGGAATGATATCGGCGATGTTCAGCACAGGCCCCGTGCCCTGCGCGCTGCCCGATAGGTGCAGCATTGCATAGCCATGCACCACCGACCACATCAGCAATTCGGCGCGGCGGCCCGCATCGGGGGCAGAGGATTTGTCCCAATCCAGCCCTTTGGCAATGCCCGCCAAAACCGCGTAACTTTCCCCCGCAGCGGCCTTTAATTCGGGATCGTCATAGGCGCAAAGCGCTGGCGAGAACATCAGCCGAAACAAATGCGGATGGGTCGCGGCAAAGCGGATATAGCCTTGCATCGCGGCGATTTGGCGGGATTTCGGGCTATCCTCGGCTCCAAATTTCATAAATTCGGTGTGGCGGCGAAACCCCTCGGCGGCGATGGCGGTCAGCAGACCCTTAAGCGATCCGAAATGGTTTTTCGGCGCGGTGTGGCTGACGCCGACATGGGCGGCAATGGCGCGCAGGGACAGCGCCTCTAGCCCGCGGGTATCCAATATGTCGATGCCCGCCGCCACAAGCGCCTCTTTCAGCGATCCGTGGTGGTAGGGTCTTTTGGGGGTGGTTTGGTCTTGCATGTTTCCAATGTAAATATTTTGCTGGACATTGCAAGCCAAGGCTGTATCTATATTTCCAGTGGAAACATTGGAGGCGCAGATGAGCGCAGATGATCTGTTTGGCTTGGCCAGTGCGGCGGTATTGCCGGGCTGGTTGATATTGATACTGGCCCCCCGCAGCCACAAACTGGGCGGGCGCTGGGTTTGGCTTGACCGCATCCCCGCGCTGATTATCCCCTTTGGCCTGTCGGCGCTGTATACGGGGCTGATTTTGGCGCATTTTGCAGGGGCCGAAGGGGGCGGTTTTGCCAGCATAGCGCAGGTGCGCGCGCTGTTTGCATCGGACTTTGGCCTGCTGGCGGGCTGGGTGCATTATCTGGCCTTTGATCTGATGATCGGCGCTGTGATGGCGAGTCAGATGGACAAAATGGGCCTATCGCGCCTGTCCCAAGCGCCGCTTCTGGCGCTGATCTTCCTGTTCGGCCCCTTGGGGGCGTTTTTGATTTGGGCGCCGCAGGGCAGCTTGCGTGTCTTTGGTAAAGGGGCCGCAGCATGAGCAATTCGGCACGGCAACTGTGGCTGCTCGCGGCATTTTCGCTGGCGATGATGGCGGCGGGGCTGGTTTGGGCCGCGTTTGAGACGCGGCTATTCCTGAATGCGCTGGTATGGATCAAACCGTTCAAATTCGCGCTGTCTTTCGCGGTGCTATTTGCCACGCTGGCATGGGCGGTTGACAAGATGAGCGCGCCTGCGCAAAGCGCCCGCACCCTGCGCTGGACAATCGCCGTTCTGGCGGCGGCGTTCTGGTTTGAGATGATTTATATCACGTTGCAGGCCGCCCAAGGGGTGGGCTCACATTACAACACGGGCGATCTGTATCACGGGGTGATGTATTCCATCATGGGCGTGGGGGCAGTGTCGCTGGTGGTGGGCACGGGCGTGATCGGCTGGGCGATGCTGCGTGATACGGGCGCAAAGGTGCATGAAGACCTGCGCTTTGGCATTGGGGTGGGGTTTATCCTGTCTACCGTGCTGACGCTGATCACAGCCGCCACGCTTAGCTCTATGCCTGGCCATTTTGTCGGCATCCCGCCCACTGGGGCCGCCACAATCCCGTTCTTTGGCTGGTCAGCCGCCGTGGGTGATTTGCGCCCCAGCCATTTTCTGGCGCTGCACGCGATGCAGGCGATCCCGCTGTTGGCGTGGGCGGTTCAGGGGCGCGCATCGGCGCGGGCGTGGATTATTGGCGGATCGGTGGGCTATAGCGCGCTGACGCTGGCGCTCTATGCGCAGGCGTTGATGGGCTTGCCGCTGGTGCGGCTGTAAAAAAAACAAAAGGGGCCGCTTGGCCCCTTTTCTTTAACGCCGACGATCCCGCCGCGCGCTCATGGGCTGGAAGGCCACACCAACATGCGCTTCGCAATAGGGCTTGCCCGCCTGAGATGGCAGGCCGCAGAACCAAAACTCTTCGGTCGCAGGGTCGCCAATGGGCCATTTGCAGGTACGCTCGGTCAGTTCCATCAAGGTCAGGCGCGCGGCGCGCTTTTCCACTTCGCGCACCGATGCCAGCGCTTCGGGGCTGATTTCATTGGCTGACGGCTGCGGCGGCAGGGGCTGGCCTGCGGGCACAATGGCCTTGCGCAGCGGGATCGGCCCACCTGTCGATGCCAAAACCGATGCGGCTGTGCTGGAATTGGGCAGCGCGCCCGATGGCACAGTGCTAACGGGGGCGGCTGGCGCAGGGGTAGGGGCAGCAGGCGCGGCGGCAGGGGCTGCCGCGCGCGGTTCTTCGCGCACCTCCTCTACTTTGGGCGCGGGGGCGGCCTCGGCCACGGCCTCGCCTTCATCTTCTTCGCGGTTGGACAGGCCAAGGCGGTGCACTTTGCCAATCACTGCGTTGCGCGTCACCCCGCCCAGTTCCTTGGCGATTTGGCTGGCAGATTGGCCTTCGCCCCACATCCGCTTTAGCGTTTCGACCCGTTCATCTGTCCAAGACATCGCATACCTCGTTTGCCCCATGGGCCCCATATAGGGATTGTAACAGGCATTGGCCCGTTTCACCCTATTCTAACGTCAGGGACACGGGATACAAGCACGGGGCGCGCAGATCAAGCCGCTGATTCGCAACAATTGCGCCTAAGGGGGGCCAAATGCACGATTATGCCGATCAACGGGGCGATACATTCAAAACCTTTGAAAAGGTGGGGCGCGGTGTGCGCCTGCCAAAGACCGCAGTCGTCGCCTATGAATTCGTCGCCGAAGAGGTCGATACGCGCTGGGCCGATGTCCACGCCGCCCTGCGCGCCAAAGGGTTCAAGACCACGCATCGCGGCGATATCCTCACCGCCAAAATCGGCCCCATCACGATTGACGCCGAAACCGTCTGGCATTGGGAGCGGATCGCCACCGAAATTGCCCTGCCGTTCGAATTTTACCCCGATGGGTGGGAGTTGGACGAGTAGGCTTTCATTTTGGCGCAAATACCTGCGCCGCAGGCTCCTGTCCGTGGCGGCGGACGCTTCGCGGAAGGTATTTAAACCAAAATGAAAGCCCAAGGTTAATTGCAAACCTAAACTGTTTTCACCCCTGCCACATAAGTTGCGCGAATGGCGCGGTCATCGCCCATCATGATGGTGGGGAACAGTTGCTGCCACAGCGTTTGCGCGTGGGCGCTGGCCTGTGCGATGGCGGGGGTCGAGGAGAGGTTCAGGATGGTCAAATCCGCCTCCATCCCCGCCGCAATATTGCCGATTTGGTGGCTGGCGTGCAGGGCGCGGGCCGATCCTGCGGTGGCAAGGTACCACAGATGTGCGGGGTGCAGGGATTGGCCGCGCAGCTGGGCAACCTCATATGCGGCGGCCATGGTGCGCAGCATGGAAAAGGATGACCCGCCGCCTGTATCGGTGGCCAGCCCCGTGCGGATGCTTGCCGCAAGGCCCATGTCAAACAGGCCTGATCCGATGAAGGTGTTCGAGGTGGGGCAATGGACAACCGATGCATCCACCTCGCGCAGGCGATCAATTTCGCGCGGCTCTAGGTGAATCGCGTGGCCATAAATCCCGCCTTTGCCCAACAGGCCGTGCGCCTCATACGTATCTAAATAATCGCGCGCGCTGGGGAACAGGGATTTGACCCAAGCGATTTCATCCACCTGTTCGGACAAATGGGTTTGCATCAGGCAATTTGGGTTCTCCGCCCATAACGCGCCTAGGGCAGACAGTTGGTCGGGCGTCGACGTGGGCGAAAAGCGCGGGGTGATGACATAAGACATTCTGCCCGCCCCGTGCCACTTGGCAATCAGCGCGGCGCTGTCATCATAGGCGCTTTGCGCGCTATCGCGCAGGTTATCGGGGGCGTTGCGATCCATACAGGTTTTGCCTGCCCATGCGCGCATCCCCCGCGCCGAGGCTGCCGCAAAAATCGCATCCACCGATGCGGGGTGGATCGTGCCATAGCTGCAAAAGCTGGTGGTGCCATGCGCCAGCGCAAGACCTGTATAACGCTGGGCAATCTCGCCCGCGTAGGCTGCATCGCCAAAGCGCGCCTCTTCGGGGAAGGTATAGGTGTTCAGCCAATCAATCAGCCGCTTGCCCCACGAGGCGATGATGGCGGTTTGCGGGTAATGCACATGGGCATCGATAAAGCCTGCCGAAATCAGATCACTGCCGTAATCCACCACGCGGGCCTGTGGGTGGGCAGCGCGGATGGTATCGGCTGGCCCCTGTGCGATGATCTTGCCCGCACCCAGCGCGACCGCACCGCTGCGGTCAATACGCGCCGCATCGATCCCATCGGTAAAGGGATCACCCGCAAAGGACAGCACCTGCCCCAATAGAACTGTGTCTGCGTTGCTCATCCGCGCCCCCTGTTTTGGCCACTCTAGCGCGCAATGGCGCTTGCGTAAATTTTGCATTTGCGCGCGATGACCCCTGTTTGAATGAAACAGCTTTCGGTATGCAGGGGAAATGGGGGCAAAATGACCGAAAATCTGGCGATCATGGACAATGACGCGGTGCATGCAGATCGGCTAGAGGCCATTTTGGCAGCGGTCGAGATCGGCGATGCTAATCGATTGACTGCCCTGCTGGAACCCCTGCACGCCGCCGATATTGCCGACTTGCTGGAGCAGATCGGCACCGCGAGCCGCCGCGCCCTGCTGGCGATGTGGTCGGGCGAGGTGGATGGCGAGATATTGTCGGAAATCGACGAGTCCATCCGTGAAGAGGTGATCGAATCCCTGCCGCGCGACGTTCTGGCCGACGCGATGCGCGAATTGGACAGCGATGATGTTATCGATATTCTGGAAGACCTTGACGCGCCCCAGCAAGAGGAAATCCTTGGCGCGCTGGACAGCGCCGAGCGCGCGGCGATCGAGGCGGCGCTGGCCTATCCCGAAGGCAGTGCGGGCCGCTTGATGCAGCGCGAGGTGGTCATTGCCCCGCAAGACTGGACTGTGGGGGCCGCGATTGACCATCTGCGCGCCGCCCAAACCCTGCCTGACCAGTTTTATCATGTGATCTTGATTGACCCGCGCATGAAACCCACGGGCTATGTCACGCTGGGGCGGCTGTTGTCATCCAAACGCGAGGTGCGGCTGGACGCGATTTTGGAAGACAGTTTCCGCACCATTCCCGCCACATTGGTCGAGGCGGATGTGGCCTATATGTTCAACCAATATCATCTCATTTCCACCCCTGTGGTGGACGATGCAGGGCGGCTGGTGGGCGTGATTACGATCGATGACGCGATGAACGTGCTGGACGAGGAACACGAACAAGACATGCTGCGCTTGGCTGGTGTGGGCGATACATCGGCCATGTCAGACGGCGCGCTGGCCACAGTGCGCCAGCGCCTGCCGTGGTTGGTGGTGAACCTGTTTACCGCCAGTATTTCGGCCATGGTCATCTCGCAGTTTCAAAGCACGATTGCATCCTTGGTGGTGCTGGCGGCACTGATGCCAATTGTCGCCTCGACAGG